>CAJFNT010000195.1 GCA_904395315.1 uncultured Clostridia bacterium | reverse complement strand
GGCAGCGGGAAATAGAATACTATGTTCATTCCCGAAATGATGAGTGTATTTCTCAACAGCTGTAAGAAACTATTGGAACTGAAGAATCTGATAAAGTTATCTAGTCCTACCCACTCAGCCGCCATGAACGGCACGCCCGCATAATAGTTCTTCATAGCGATGAAGATACCCCAAAGCGGAACGATCTTAAAGATTACGAAGTACAGCACACCCGGAAGCAGAAGAAGATACATCCACTTATTGCGCTTTATCTGTACCCATGTCTTTGTTTTGTTGGCAGTTGGAGCAGCAACTGCCGCTGCGTTTTTCGCCATTGGTAAACCTCCCTAATGTTTATTTATCCTGCAATTCTCAAACCCCATTAAAAATAAGTCAAATTGCATAATATCTTAATATTTATTATAGTACATTTTCATCAAATTTTCAAGTCTTGTTTTGTTTAAAACATGCAAAAAAACAGACTTTTTTGTTCAAATTTTTACGAAAGTCCCATAGCCATCGAATTTATTTGTATAAAATGCATAGGAAATCACGTTGTTTTTATATGTGCATAATGACTAATTTTTCGATGTACAGCTTCTTACTCACAAAATTCCTACCACTAAAATATGAGAATTTATTCACACTTTTGCTCAAATTTTAATAAAATAACACACAAGTTCACTAATTAACACTTCTAAGCAGTTTTTTACGTTTCAATAAATAATACGCTATACCCAACACACCGGCAAGGAACCAGCCTATAGGAACAGACCACCATATGCCGACAACACCGAATGCAGGTATAACAGAAAGCGCATATGCCAGAAAAACTCTAAGTCCCAAAGAAACTATAGTGAGCACGACTGACATCCCAGGCTTTCCAAGCGCGCGGTACAGACCATACAACAGAAACAGTGCCGCTATCATAAAATAAAACGCCCCCTCAATGCGCAGATATCTGACACCCTCCGAAATCACAGCCGTTTCACCGGCGTCTATAAATAAAATCATCAACGGACGCGCAAGCACGAACACGCATACCGATATTGCAAGACCAAACGTCATAGACACCGCGAACGCCGACCGTATTCCCTTTTTAATTCGTTCTGTCTTTTTTGCGCCGAAATTCTGAGCCACAAATATCGAAAACGCGTTCCCGAAATCCTGTACAGGCAGATATGCAAATGCGTCTATCTTTACAGCTGCCGCAAAGGCTGCCATGACCGTTGTTCCGTAACTGTTCACAAGTCCCTGTACCGCAAGTATTCCAAGATTCATTATCGACTGCTGTAGACATGTAAGCGTCGAAAAATTCGTTATCTCACGTACGCGGGAAAGTCTTAACTTTATCCTCACATCCCTTTTTATCAGATCCGGAAATTTGATCCGTGTATATACAGCTATACCTATCCCGGAAACATACTGTGATATGACCGTCGCCTCAGCCGCTCCCGCAACTCCCCGGTCAAGCCCCGCGACAAACCACAAATCAAGCACGATATTAAGACACGCCGAAACCGCCAGAAAAACAAGCGGTATAACGGAATTTCCGAGCGATCTCAGTAATGAGGCAAAGAAATTGTAAAGAAATATCCCTATCATTCCGGCAAATATCACCGCAAGATATTCCTCCATAAGTTCGGTAAGCTCGGCAGGCGTCCGTAGCAAACGAATTATAAGTCCCAATCCGGCATATATCAAAACATTAAGTATTATCGTCACAGCACCCAGCAGCGCAAACGAAGCTCGTATCCCCTCCTTAAGACCCTTATCGTCCCTTTGTCCGAACC
The DNA here is from genome assembly GCA_904395315.1 of uncultured Clostridia bacterium. Classification (GTDB taxonomy): domain Bacteria; phylum Bacillota; class Clostridia; order UBA1381; family UBA1381; genus Ornithomonoglobus. Next base: position 756 of record CAJFNT010000195.1, on the reverse strand, counting down.
GTATCGAAAACACCGTGCCGCTCCCCATGGCAAGCCCGAGGATTATCGACGTCAGAAACGTCATAAGAGAAAAAGCCGAGCCGACTGCCGCAAGCGCATCAGCGCCCAGAAACTTTCCCACTATCACAGTGTCGGCTATGTTATAGCATTGCTGAAGGATATCTCCCAATATCATAGGGATCGCAAAGGATATCATGGTACCGGTAACGGATCCGCGTGTCAGATCATTTTTCATTTCATACCGCCCTTTTCATTATATAATTGATTTTACTATGCTTAATATATTATAGTAAACTCCCAAGGACTTGTCAATACCGAACACGCATGCTTACACAGAAATGTACGGTGTCTCCGGATACAAAGCCTTTTCACAAGAAAGCCGCCGTACATTACTGCGCGGCGGCTCTCTTGTTATTTAGGAGTGTTTTCTTTTTTTACATTTCTTCCCACTGAAACGGCGCTTTACTGCAGTCTTTATAAGCTCGACGGCTCCGTCTACTCCGAAAACGCCGCTGTCTATCATAAGATCCTTGTCGCTGTGGCTTGCAAGATTGTGATCGGTGTAGAAGCGGTGGTATGCATTTCTCGCCCTGTCTACTCTTGCGATCATCCCTTCCCTGAACGTCATGTTAAACTCGTTTATACAGTTCTCTATCCTCTTTTCATACGCCGAATAGATAAATACATTTATCACGTTTGGTCTCTCGCGCAGGATGTGGTCGGCGCAGCGCCCGACTCTGATACACGGTGTCTTGT
>CAJFNT010000194.1 GCA_904395315.1 uncultured Clostridia bacterium | reverse complement strand
TTCCAGAACTATATCCGCTCTCTTACCGCGAAGATATTAGAACCGTATTCGGACCATATAAACCGCGAGCTTGATCTCTATATGAAATATGAGCCGATATACAACTATGTGGAGAACAATCTGTACGCTGATACAAAAGTGTCGGACATTTGCAGACATATAGGTTTTTCGCAGACATATATAGGTCAAAAATTCAAGCAGGATACAGGCATCACGATAAAACAGCTCATATCCGATATGCTGCTTGAAAAAATGAAAAACAGTCTTATCGTTTCCGGCAGCTCCGTAAAAGAGATATCCGAAGAGCTGCATTTCAGCAGCGAGTTCTATTTCTCAAAGTTTTTAAAAAAACGGATCGGGATATCACCGCGCGAATTCAAGAAAAGACATTCCGACAGGCAGATATCATATTAGAGCTTTTTCAGCAAAAAAGACCGCTCCCCGGCGTACGTCATGCATACCGGGAGAGCGGTATATCATAATATCTTTTCCATCCCTATCTTCTGAACTTTAAGCCCGATCTTCTCGTAGAATCTATGCGCGCCGTCATTTCCCGCCCACACATTCAAAGTGACATTATAGCATCCGATGCTCTTTGCATATTTTAACACATACTCGTAAAGCGCGCTGCCTATGTGTTTTCCGCGCGCTGCCTCATCAACGCACAGATCATCTATATAAAGCGTTTTTATGTCGGTCAGGCTACTGCTGTTCCTATTCTGCTGCAGCACACAAAATGCATAACCGAGTACTTCGCCGTCTGTCTCCGCCGCAAATACAGGCGTTTCATCATTCGCGAGTATAGTTTTCAGCTCGTCATCGGTATATTTTTTCGCTCCCGCCTTGAACAGATCCGGTCTCGCATCGCTGTGCACCTTATGCACCTCGTAAAGCAGCTTGTCAAGCGCCGGTATATCACGTTCCGCGGCGCGGCGTATTTTCAGTTCATCCATCATTATCCTTCCCTTCTTACGGCTGTCTGTCGTTTACAAAAAAGACGCGCAGCGTCTTTTCCTGACTCCGCGCGTCTCCGTATATAAAATGATCACACATTCTCAGCAATGAGCTTCGCCATTTCAGCGCAGCCTACAGCTTTCATGCCATCGCTCATAATGTCAGGCGTCCTGTAACCCATATCGAGCACCTTGTCCACAGCATCATTTATAGCCTTAGATTCCGCGGCAAGCCCGAACGACATCTCAAGCATCATAGCCGCGGAGAGTATCGTAGCCACCGGATTAGCCTTGTCCTGACCGGCTATGTCAGGAGCCGAGCCGTGTATAGGCTCATACATACCGCATTTTGTCGCGCCCAGCGATGCTGACGGGAGCATACCGATCGATCCCGCGATCGCAGAGGAGAGATCCGACAGTATGTCGCCGAAAATATTGGACGTTACGATAACATCAAACTGCGCAGGATTTATCGCCAGCTGCATAGCCGCATTGTCAACGTACATATGCGAAAGCTCTACCTCCGGATACTCCTTTGACAGCTCAGTCATAGTCTTTCTCCAAAGCTTTGAAGAGTCGAGAACGTTAGCCTTATCGACCGATACGACACGCTTTTTACGCAGCATCGCCGTCTCAAAAGCGATCCTGCCTATTCTCTCTATCTCCTCTACGCTGTACCGCTCCTCGTCGCTCGCCCATGATCCGTCTTCGGCTGTATGTCTCTCACCGAAATATATGCCGCCTGTAAGCTCACGGACCACCATAACGTTGAGCCCGTCCTTGAGCTTCTCATCCTTCAGAGGTGACGCTTCCTTAAGCTGCGGCTTGAGGATAGACGGTCTGAGATTTGAATAGAGCCCGAGAGCCTTTCTTATCCCAAGAAGACCTTTCTCCGGTCTTTCCTTGCAGCCGTCCCACTTCGGTCCGCCCACGGCGCCCAAAAGCACGCTGTCCGAAGCCTTGCATATCTCCACAGTCTCATCGGGAAGAGGCGTTCCGAACTTGTCTATCGCGCATCCGCCCATGTAAACATCGGTGTAATCAAATTTATGTCCGTATTTCTCTGCGACAGCGTCAAGCACCTTGACGGCGCCGTTCACTATCTCAGGGCCTATACCGTCGCCCTTTATAAGCGCAATTTTGAATTCACTCATTTTCATAACTCCTTATCTGAATATAGTTGACTGCCTGACCGTATTTTTACGGTCTCTGCGACGCTGAAAGCCGCTGTCACATCTTGCCTGAGCTGATGTAATT
>CAJFNT010000193.1 GCA_904395315.1 uncultured Clostridia bacterium | reverse complement strand
TGATGAGATAAAGTTTGATATAACGTATGATAACATCGTGGGAAAAGAATATGATATAATGCCGGAATACATAGTTCGTGACTATAACGGGGAAGTTCTGAACACTGTCAGAACAAAATTGTCAGCAGATCCGTCTGCCTCCGAAAGTATTCAGCTCGGAAATTTGCCGTACGGGATATATACTGTTGAAGTGAAGATCGAAGACGGCAATATTGAGCAGAGCTATGTTACGGATTTTTCGTATGTGAGAAAAGCGGACGAAACGAATTATCATTTTGGTATGAATATACATTATGATGATGAAGAGTATAATACCAATGATATACGCAATTTGTCTGATCTTATGAAAAACAGCGGATTTGGATTTGTGAGATCATCGCTGAGGTGGAATCAGATAGAGCCTGTAAAAGGCGTTTATTCAATCCCGGATAATGTAAGAGAAAGCGTTGTTTATCTTGACGAAATAGGTCTGGAGCTTTTGGGAACTGTATATATAGACAATGATCTGTATGCGTCGCCTCCATATTATGATATGGATGATGATGCGCTCGAAGCATTTACAAAATACTGCGAATATACGGCGGGAGAGCTTGGAGAATATGTGGATTATTACTGCATGCTAAACGAGATAAATCATCTTGCCTCCGGATATGTTGACAATGAGGAAGAGTATGTCAGGATAACAAGGGCCGGATATGAGGGAATAAACGCAGGCGATCCGGACGATTCATTTATAAACGGCGGTGCACTTGCGGGATGGAGCAGAGACTATGCAAAAAAAACATATGAATTGGGCATACTTAATTACTGCGATTCCTACAGCATGCATATATATGATCATTTAAATGGACCGGAGACCGATTGGATGTTTCGTTCGGAGCCGGATCATAAATATTGGCTGAATTATTACGATACTACCGGAACAAAGCAGGCATGGATAACCGAGAGCGGATGGCCGACGCGCACAGCTGATGACACATCAAATGAATCGGCAAGCCGCGAGGTAGCCGATGCGCATGATTCCTCAAGTGAGATCGAGCAGGCGCAGTGGTATGCCAGAAGTATGGCTATAAACAGCGATAAGGACAGGATCGATAAATTCTTTTATTATGCATTGTGTGACAATGATATCGACCGGTTCGACATACAGTCGAATTTCGGTATACTGCATTCGAAGAATGCTCGTGTGCCGTTTTCGGCAAAGCCTGCATACGCGGCGGTGTGCGCGTTCAGTGATATAGTGGGCTGTGCGGATTTTGAGGAAGATGAAATAACAGATGGAAGCGGCTGGGCATACCGCTTTAAAAGAGCCGACGGGAGCAATGTGACATGTGTATGGGGAGCGGAATGTTATGGGCAGACGGGAATAGGCAGTACTTACAGATACACGTCAGAAGCTCCGTATATAGTGCTGCATGATATGTATGGCAATGAACAATATATTGAAAATAAGAACGGATATTATGATATACCTATAGAGGAAGAGCCGGTATATGTTGAGGATTCGGAAAGTGCGCCGGAGTCTGATACTGTGGAAGGGGTAAGCCAAAACGGAATATCAATAGGAACACTTGAGGCTGTGGATTCTGAATACCCATTGGATGTTTTATTTTCGGTAAATACGCAGGAGGATAATGAAATATCGGTAATATGTGCGGCTTACAGAAATGGTATACTGATAGATATCGAAGCGGCCGGGACTGTAAGTGACAACGGAATTGCAAGGTATTCGTTCGATGGTAATATGGCGGAAAAAGCCGATACGCTAAAGTTTATGATACTGCATGATTTAAAAAATATGCAGCCGGCATCAAAGTGTTTTGTGCTTTATTCTAAAAAATCGATGTAAATTTAAGTAAAACAACGCAGATAACTGCAGAAAAGTGTTATCTGCGTTGTTTAATTTGTATGTAAGCCGTATGTTTAATTTGAGTAAATTTGGTGTAAATTAAATAATGATTTGCAGATTTTAAATCAAAAAAGAGACTTAAATGCATTTTTTTTATATTTTGTTGCGTTAAATTGCAAGCTATTTATATGTTTCGGTGCTACAATAGTATTATAAAAGATAACGGTTCAGTATGATAGCATTGTACATGTTGCATAGTCAACGGAGGTAATAGTATGTGCAAGACGATATTTATGGATGAGACCGACAGTGTTGTGACACTGTATAAAAATACGGTTTTTATAGAAAACGTTATGCATGAAGGTTTTCTTACACAAGAAAAAGTCAAAGAAATATCGGACGGCTGCAGCATAGAGCTGCCCAAGAGCGGATATCGTATCGCTATGATGACGATAGATCATGAGCACAAGGCTGATGTGAGTCAGGAAAACATGAGGCTTGCTCTTGCGTGTCTCATAAATAATGTATCATCGGAATACGGATACATATCAATGGCCGCAAAGATATCGGACAAGGATGTTATGGCAATACTTTATGAGTGCCCTCGGGAGAGATTTAGAGATATCAATGGGCTTTTAAGC
>CAJFNT010000192.1 GCA_904395315.1 uncultured Clostridia bacterium | reverse complement strand
CTGCTCCCAGACCTGTCCTTCCTCAAGCTCACCGTCGCCGAGGATCGAATATACTCTGTAATCCTTCTTGTCAAGCTTTGCGGCAAGCGCCATTCCGCCTGCTGCGCAAACGCCCTGCCCAAGTGAACCTGTTGACATATCAACTCCCGGTACCTTGTTCATATCGGGATGACCCTGGAGATAGCTGCCTATGTGTCTGAACGTGGGAATATCCTCAACAGGGAAATAGCCTCTCTCCGCAAGCGTTCCGTAAAGCGCCGGAGCTGTATGTCCCTTTGACAGCACAAATCTGTCACGATCCTCATTCTTTGGGTCCTTGGGATCAACGTTCATAACCTCAAAATAGAGAAGTGTGAGAACGTCCGCTATAGAAAGCGATCCGCCAGGATGTCCCGACTGGGCACTGTACACCGCCGTGAGAGCGTGCTTACGCACTCTGTTTGCGATGATAGCTAATTCTGTAGCTCTTTTTGCATCCATTGTTTTCTTTCCTCCTGTTCAATTATATCCGGACAGCCGCGGATACAGTTATCCGGTTTTATTCGGGTCTCACGCCCGTCTGACAGCCTCCGCTTTGCGGTTGACTGTTTTATACTATGTTTCCCCCTGCGAGCAATGACTCATATGACAGCTTCATGACTTCATCCAGACGCTCTTCACTGCCTGAGACATAAAGCCACCCCAACAATGCCTCAAATCCCGTTGCGCGTCGATATTCGCCGACGTCGGCATTCTTGGGAACTGTGAAAGACTTAGTGTTCCGTCCGCGCTTATACGCCGAGAGCTCGCTTTCGCTGAGCTTTCCTTCGATATTTTTTACGGCCTCCGACTGACCATGCGCGCTTACAAATTTTATTGCTTCCACATGCATCTTGTGCGCCGTCATGCCGCTGTGTTCTTCAATTATCCTCGATCTCACATATACATCGTAAAGTGAGTCTCCTATATATGCCAACACCAATGCGTTATATTCATTTGCCGGCTTTGTAAATCTTATCATTTCACATAGCTCCATTTAACACCGTCAGGAGTATCCTTGAGAACTATATTCATCTCCTTGAGCTTGTCACGGATCGCATCCGCCTCAGTCCAATTTTTCGCCTTTCGCGCGTCATTACGCTTTTTGATGAGCTCCTCCACTTCCGCATCTATCGACTTGTTGCTTTCTTTACCAAATAAGCCAAGCACGCCTCCAAGCTCTCTTATAAGAGAGAGCGCAAGCTCTATAGCCTCTTTGCCAGACGCGCTCGTTATCTCTGTGTTTGCGGCATACACTATATCAAATATCGCCGCTATCGCATCCGCAGTGTTGAGATCGTCATCCATCGCGTCAATAAACTTTTTACGGCAGTCCTCAAGCTTATTTTTAAACTCCGGATCACATTCCTTTTCTTCCGCATTTCCGAGCAAGAACTCCAGATTATCGATACAGGTATATACTCTCTCAACAGCCGATTTTGCCTGCTCCATTAACGTATCAGCAAAGTTTATCGGATTTCTGTAATGCGCGGAGAGCATAAAGAAACGAACGACCTCGCCGTCGTATTTCTTTAATATATCGCGTACCGTAAAGAAATTCCCGAGCGATTTGCTCATCTTTTGATTGTTAACGTTTATATATCCATTATGCATCCAGTAACGCGAAAACTGTTTGCAGTTTGCGCATTCGCTCTGTGCGATCTCATTCTCATGATGCGGGAATATCAGATCCTGCCCACCGGAATGGAGGTCTATCGTCTCGCCCAGGTACTTGTTCGCCATCGCGCTGCACTCTATATGCCAACCCGGTCTTCCCGCGCCCCACGGACTCTCCCAATAAGGCTCGCCTTCCTTCTTTGCCTTCCAGAGCGCGAAATCCATGGGATCCTTTTTATGCTCGTTTACATCTATCCTTGCTCCTGCCTCAAGATCTTCAAGCGGCTGCTTTGAAAGCTTTCCGTATCCCTTGAACTCCTTTGTGGAAAAATAGACATTGCCGTCCATCTCATATGCATAGCCGTTATCCACAAGTTTCTTGATTATGTCTATTATCGCATCTATATTCTCCGTAGCCTTCGGATGCACAGTGGCCGGACGTATTCCCAACGCCTTCGCATCCTTGAAATACTCCTCTATAAAGCGCTCTCCGAGCTCCTTTACGGTTATACCCTCCTCATTGGCGCGCTTTATCATTTTATCGTCTATATCCGTGAAATTCTGAACGAAT
>CAJFNT010000191.1 GCA_904395315.1 uncultured Clostridia bacterium | reverse complement strand
TAAAGGCGGGGTACAGATTTTTTGATACGGCATCTCTTTACGAAACTGAGCGCGCGCTGGGTGAGGCATTAAAACGGAGCGGAGTTCCGCGTCATGAATTTATAATCGAAACAAAGCTATGGATCGATGAGATGGGCTATCGCGAGGCAAAGGAGGCGTGCGATCGTTCGTTAAAGAGACTTGGGATTGATTATATTGATCTGTATCTGATCCATTGGCCGCGCCCTTCGTCCGAAAGTGAAGAATGGCGGGAGCTTGACCGCGAAACGTGGCGCGCGATGGAGTCGCTTTTGCAGGAGGGAAAGGTTCGCGGGATCGGGTGCAGTAATTTTCTGCCGCATCATTTAAGAAATCTCATGAAGGACGGCGGCACAGTTCCGGCGGTGGATCAGCTCGAAATGCATCCGGGCTATTCGCAGGAGGCTGCTGCGGAATATTGCAGATCGCAGGGAATAGTCCCGCTGGCGTGGAGCCCGCTGGGCAGGGGCAGGGCAAATTCCATCGGTTGTGAGGAGTATATAAAACAGCTTGCGGAAAAATACGGGAAGAGTGTGGCTCAGATCTGTATAAGGTTTCTTGTGCAGAAGGGTATAGTGCCGTGCGTTAAGGCATCTTCCTATGAGCATATGAAGGCTAATCTCGATGTGTTTGACTTTGAGCTCACCGAGGATGAGCTTTCGGTCATAAGCTGTATGCCGCAGACGGCGTGGTTAGGGGAGCATCCCGATTTTGCGGTCCCGACAAAGAGGAGCAATTTTGAGCAATAAAAAATAACAGAACGGCAGCGCGTGCATTGGCTGCCGTTCTGTTTTGCAAAGTCAGTTTATTTTAGCTATCGTGCCGTTCGCAAACGCGTATACGCTTACGTTGCCGGAAACATCTGCCGTTACAGCTTCACCGGGAGCGAGTGTGTGACGGAAGGAGGTTACTCCGGAAAGCGCTCCGGAATCGCTGTAGCTTATGCTGTATATAACTATATCAAGCTCCGCATCGGAGCCGTTGCCTATTGCCGCCGCTCCGTCAAGCGCTGCTTCGGCAATGCCGCCATCACCGGATATCTCAACAGTGTCCGAGACCTCAAGCCCATTTGCAAGGGCAGTGCCGTTTTTTGAAGAAAGCCTTGCGCCGCCGTCTGTTACATTTAAAACAGGAAGCGCTTTTCCGTCAAAGTCAAACAGTGTTGTATTCTCCACAACATTCCCGTCCGGCTTGTCGTCCGATTCGCGGTATGCCCAGCCGGAGAGTGATGCGTTTTCGTTTTCGGGATCTTCAACGTGTATCATGATCGGATCCCAGTATATCGCGCCTATGCATGCTCCGTCGTTTACAGATTTGAGTCCGTTGTATAGATCGGAAAGAAATCCCTTCTGACCTTCCGGTGTCGGCGGGTATTTATCCTTGTATGCCTCTATATCCACGAGCTGTCCCGGGTATCCATCCTTTCGCGTCGAGTTCCAATTAAAGCCTGTCTCCATTATGAGTATTTGTTTATTGTATTTTTCATAGATCTCATTACAGAATTCAACACAGCCTTCAACTGTATTATCTGACCATGCCGGATAGTATGATACACCGAGTATATCGTATTTAGCGCCTGCGTTTTCATATATGTCGAGCGCCCATGTGTATGAGCTAAGCCTTGCGCCGTTTGCAAGATGGAGAACCACATGCGTTTCGGGCGATACAGCCTTTACAGCATCGTAGCCCGCATTCATTATCCTTGCCAGCGCATCTGTCTGCGCCGGCATTGGTATATCATTATCGGTCTGGTCTTCTCCCCAAACAGCCTCAAAGCTGTCACAGTTCATCTGCATATCGAATGACGGCGCGAACGGGAACAGAAGCCCTCCGTTCACCTCATTGCCTATCGAAACAAACTCCGGTGTCGTCCCTTGCTCTTTAAGACGCGTCATAACATCCGTGACATGCTCCGAAACGAGACTGACGAGCATATCGGTCACAGCCGAGCGCTCATCGTCTGTCATAGCTTTTAGAAAGCTGGGATCCTTTATGTCATAGCCGAGTTCTGTCTTTATCGATTCGACCCATTCGGACGGCACG
>CAJFNT010000190.1 GCA_904395315.1 uncultured Clostridia bacterium | reverse complement strand
AGAAGGCGAAAAGCGCGGCGAGGAAAACAGCAGACTGCTTATCCTGGGACATATGGTGAAGAACGGAGGATTCACGATCGAGAAAGCGCTGGAGGTCTCGGGTATCCCGAAGGATGAGTGGGGCAAGTATATATCAAAATTTAATTGACAGATCAAGAGTAGCTGTCGCTTTTAGCGCAGACCGCAGCATAGCATAAAAGCTATGTTGCTGCGAACAAAACGCGCCTCTCGGAGTATACACATACACCGTCGGGCGCGTTTTGTACGTTCTGCATCTAAAATCGAGCAGTACTATGCGATCTTTAATGAGGCAGTCCCCTCTTTTTATATGTCGAGCGGGCCGGGGAGGCGTACTGTTCGCGGCTTGGGCTTGCGCGGCGCGATCGGGTTTGCCATGAAGAAATAGCGCATCGCGTCATAGTCGTGGTCCTCGCAGCGCGTGTCCACGTCCTCGCAGTTGACCTCGTCGTAGACGAGCGCGGGAACGGTGCGCAGGAACTGGCGGCAGTTTTTGAATATGTACGCCATCGGCCTGCCGTCCTCATCGAATGCGAAGCGGTAATGGCACTGCATCTTGCCGCTCAGACGGTCGTGTTTTCCCTTTTCGAAATAGACTCCCTCGTTTTCGAACATGGTTATTATCGTGCCCTCTCTGCCGCGGGACTCGTCCCAGATTGCGGGATCGGCAATGCCGGTGATCGTGTTCCCCGCCTCAAGCTCGTCCTCGATCTCACGGATGCGCCGGGCTATCTCGCGCGGCTCGAGCCTCAGACCTGTGTTCGGCGTGTCGGTGCAGCCGTAGAGCTGGCGGTAAAGATACGCCCTGCCGTCGTAGTCCACCGCCCACCACTGGACGGCGAACGGCCGCGAATATCCGAAATCGAACGCGCGGTATCGCCGCCATGTGCGCGGGATCCTGAACGGCTCGATCACGTGGGTGCCGATGCGCGACTCATATCCGTTCGGATCGTCTCGGAACTCGGTGAACACCTGTCCCTCATAGCTGTTCCAGTCCCCGTAGAGGAGCGCCTTCTTCTTCGCCTCGGGGAGCGTAGCAAGATTAGCGATATAGCCTGGATCGTTTTTCATAAGCGCCGCGTTGTCGAAGACAGATGACGGGATGAATATCCTTGTCCGCTCCACCGCGCGCTTTGAGCCGTCCGCGTCGGTGACCTCGGCTTTCACCGTGTACGGCACACCGGGCTTCGAGGCGGTGATGAACCGCTCCTTTACCCATCCGTGACCTATGCCGCCGGGGTTCGCGGTAGCGCGTATATAGACGCGCAGGCCGGAGCCGTCGGCGCGGTTACGCGAGATAAGGTACTCGTATTCCTCCTGCGTGAAATGGGTCAGCTCGTCGAATGCGATGTAGGAATACGACAAGCCCTGATAGCTCAGATAGCTCGTTGAATTGGGCATCGACCCGAAATATATCTTCGCGCCGCTCGGGAACTGCCAGAAATGCTCCGAGCCGTTGTATTCGGCTTTTGGGAACGCCCGCTTGTAGATCCTGAGCGATTTTATTATCAGCTCCCGGCACTGCGGGTATGTTTTTCGAAAGATTATCGCGCGGTAATTCGGGTTGTTCACCTGCCTGAGCGCCTCGGCGACGATGGCGTCTGATTTACCGCCGCCCGCGGCGCCGCCGTAGAGCGCCTCATATTCGCCGCGCGCCATGAATTCCGCCTGTTTTGGCTGCGGCTGCCAGATTATATTATCCATCCGTTTCTCCTTTTATTTCACACTTATAGGTAATTGCGAAACGAACATTTCACGATCACCTATTTCATACTTCAGCTGCCCGTCTCCTGCTGAGCGCCGTTTATCGTTTCCGCTGTGAGCGCCGCGCAGGATATCTCCGATACCCGCATCGTTATATGTCCCCCCAAAAGACGGATATACTCCGTGCCGTCAGCGCTGCCGATATATATGTCCCCGTCCGATGAGGCGCGGAAGATCACCGCGTCTCCGCTCTTTACCGTGACGGACGCGCCGTCGATGGTCACCTCCGCGCCGTTTACCGGTACCTCGCCGGGATCGATGCTGCCCGTTAGCTTTGCTGCGGACACGGAGATGATATTCGTATCGTCAAGACTGCCGAGCGCGTGCTTGAGCCGCTCAAGCAGTCCGGCGCACCATAGGGAAAGAGCGCCGCCTCCCGGCGGCGATGGCTGCTGCAGATTCATTCTGTCACCCCCTTTCTGCTCCCGCTGTCTGATCTTATCTCGGGCAGGATGACAACGCCGCATGCCGCCTCGTCACTGTCGCTGCCGAGCCCCGCGTAATATTTGTAAAGCCTGTCCGCCGCGCCCATCAGCTCCGAGAGCTTCGGCGGCACGGAAGCCGTTTGGATGAATGTCTCCTCGTCCGACACCTTGCTACCGTCGCTCTCGGTGCGCTGGATCTTGCGCTTGTTCTGGATGATGAGCGTGTCGGAGACCGCGCCGCGCATCACCGCCGTGTAGAATGCGAGTATCTCTCCGCGCTCCGCGGTCTCACCGCCGCCTTTTGCGCCGTTTTGCTTTGAGACCGCTTTTGCAAGCTCCTTTTGCACGCTGCCGCTTTTCAGGAGCCGCGCTGCGGCGGCGCCGGCGTCCTGGTATCCGGCGGCGCCTGCCGCACGCACAGCGTCAAAATCCGAGAGATATTCGCGGCAGAACATCTGCTGCCGTTCTGTCATTTGCATCACTTCCGATCTGATAATCTGTATTTTATTTACACCTTCTTTGATTATATCACTCCGCCGTTTCGGCGGACGGACACACAGCCGTGATATGCGGACGCTTACCGGGAACGGCGGCGTCCGTTTCTTTATGCGCGCAGTCCGATTTTTTCCTGGGATATATGCTACAATATAGAAAAGCGGCGGGAAGGCATGCCGCGTCCGGTGCAGACTGCCGGACGGATCGTGAAATATTTGTTTCGCGATCACCTATTAAAGTTTATTTCAAGGAGGGATCGCAGATGGCGATAAGAAAAGGAATGTTCGGACAGAGGGGCGGCGCGTCGGCGCGCGGCCGATCCGCTGCGGGGACCGAGTATGATCCCGGGCAGGTCGCCGAGCTTTTGCAGGCGGCGCGCGAGTATCTGGGCGAGGATACGACGATCGGCGACATCACCGGGAGATTCATGAGACTGCTCGAAAGGCAGGGAGCGGGATACGGCGGAGATGAGACCGGCGGGGAGCGCGGGAGCTACAGCCGCAATGCGGGAGCCTACGGCGCTCAGGCGCGGTACGGGCACGACAGCGGCGCTGACGGGGGCGTGATGTACCGCGGAGAGGACCTCACCGAGAGCGGCGGCGCGGACGGCAGCTGCAGCATAACGATGCTCAGCGGCGCAAACGGCGGCGCGGGCGCTGACCGCGGCGGCTTCCAAAGCCGAGCGCTCAGAGGACTGTTCAGGGACGGGGAGCTTTTGGGCAAATACATACCCGGTTTTGATTTCCGCGGCGCCATGCAGAACAGCGCTTTCAGGGAAACGCTGAAGAGGACGCTTTCGGTGATGGAGGCGTACGAGGCGATGACGCGTTTGCCGAAAAACGCGCCGAGGGAATCGATAGCCCAGAACGGCCAGACGGCAAGGCGCGGCACAGGCGAAAGCTCAGTAAATCCGGCGCGTCTTGAGAGCGAGGAATTCATGAGATATATCGAGAAGATAAAGAACGGCTGAAGCGCCGGACCATATGAAAAGTTGACTGCGGAGGCGCGCGGCGTGACGAAAGCGCGCCCGGCTTACGGGAGAGGACACAGCGGCAGAGCCGCGGAGCCCCGCAGTGATCAGCGAAAGGAGAGGAAAAAATGCCTACAGACAGAGAAACACTGCTTAATATGAACACCACCGCGTCGAGCGGCATGTCGCCCTTGATGGAGGCGGTGCTGAACAGATACGTGCTTGAGAGGAACAAGCAGGCGAGAAAATACACAAAGTTCGGACAGAAGGTCGACATCCCGCAGGGGAAGACGAAGACGATCGCGTTCGACAAGCTCTCGCCGCTGCCCAAGGCGACCCAGCCGCTCACGGAGGGCGTGACGCCGAAGGGCTCGGCTGTGAACATCACGCGTGTGAAGGGCGAGCCGGAGCAGTTCGGGAACTATGTTTCCTATACCGACAGCCTTGACTTCTTCGCGGCGGACCCTTCGCCGGAGGTGCTCAAATATGCCGATCTCCTGACCGAGAACCAGCTTGAGACGTATGAGCATCTTGACGCTATGGAGCTCGCCTCGGGACTGAACGTCTTTTACGCCGGCTCCGCGTCATCGCGCTCCGCGCTTACCGACACGCTCACAGTAAAGGATGTGCGCCGCGCGGTGACGTCACTGAAGCGGAACAAGGTCCAGCCCGCCGACGGGAAGGATTATATCGCGTTCATCCACCCCGATGTCGTGTTCGGGATATGGTCCGATGAGGAATGGAGACAGCCGCACACGTACGCCGACACGAAGCAGCTCTATGACGGCGAGATCGGAAGGCTTTTCGGGGTGAGATTCATTGAGGATCCGGACGCGTGGGTGTTCCGCGGCACTCAGTTCGCCGATAAGTACGACGAGCTGACCGTTGTCAAGACGGACGGGACGAAGATCTATGTCGCGGAGACCATCGAGACGTCGGACGTCTCCGATTTTGCGAGCAGGAAGATATGGATAAACAACGTCTCCTACACCCTCGCCGCCACCGGCGCGGCAGTCGGCTCGAACGGCGGAGCGTACCTCATAGCCTCGGCGAGCGTGAGCGGCAAATTTATCGAGCCCGACATGAAGATATACCCCGGCGACGGCGGCAACAGCTCCGGAAAGCCGGTGTATTCGACCATCATCCTCGGAAAGGACGCCTTCGGCACCTCCGGCGACAAGACCGTGCAGCTCATAAACAAGAGCCTCGGTTCCGCCGGGACAGGCGATCCGCTCAACCAGAGGGGAACGGTCGGCTGGAAGGGCTACAGGTTCACAAAGATAATCGAGCAGACGAAGATGGTGAGGATAGAGTCTATAGCGAGCGTGTGACCCGCGGATACCGCGGGACAGACGGTCCGCGTCCGCGGGCGGTGACGCGCCGCCCCCGGGACGGGCGGATAGATCGGGACGCCTTGCGTCCGATGTGAAGGGAGCGTATATATGAAAGAGAAAAAACAGGAGTATGTGACCGTTATAATCCCGAAGCCGTACAACGTTGTCGGCGATACCGAAACGGTGGTCGGGATAAACGGCACGATGTATCAGATACAGTATGACAAGCCGGTGTCGGTGCCCAAAAACGTCGCCGAGGTGATCGAGCAGAGCAAGGATCTGCAGGCGAAGATACTCGAGGCGGCGGAGGCGGGGATAATGCGGCCCGGTAAACCCGCGATGGCGGAGCTTTGACGGAGGTGACGCGCTGTGTATATAAGCGAGGCGGCGAGGCGGGTGCATGAGCTGTATCCGTCTGAATACAGCGACCGTGAGATATACGCGTGGTGCGGCGAGGTCTCGGCGATGCTCGTTACCGAGGACCGGAACATCTATTGCTCAGCCGAGCTGCCTGTCGCGGATGACGGCTCGATACTGCTGCCGGAGGGCGCGGACATAGAGAATGTCGAGTACATGACCGCGAACGGGCGTGAGATAGACAAGCGAGATCTGAGATCGCTCGGCGGGCGCCGTTTCTATGTGAAAGGGCTGAACGGGCGGTTCATCGAGAACGGCTTCGATCCGCCCGCGAGCGTCAGGGTCGATTACCTTGCGCCGTTCTCGCCGATACGGCAGCCGTGCTACCGCGGCGGATTTTCGGCGGATGCGGAAAAGGGCGAGTTCACGATAAACTCCTATGATTTCAGGGAGGGCGACATCGTGAGGATCGAGACGGAGCCGTCCTCGTCGTCGGGGACGGTCTACGACGGTGTGCCGGTCCTCGCGGCGGCGCGGACGGACACGGGATGCGTGCTTACCGTTCCGCGGGACACGTTTACGGCGGAGGCTGAAAGCGCTGAGACCGCTCTTGTGACGAGGATCGTCACGGACAGGACCGTGTGCCCGCCGCCGTTCGACTCGATGTATATCGATTACGTGCTCGCGAAGATCATGCTGTATCAGCACGATACCGAGAGCGCGAATATATTTATGACGAGCTTCAATTCGATGCTTGCCGCGTATAAAAACTGGCTCATCAAGCGTATGCCGAAGGGTGACTGCCGCTTCAGGAACTGGTGGTGAGACGGGACGGGAGGAGATCACAGATATGGAATACACGAACGGCAGCTATATATACAGCGGCGCGATAGAGCAGGGATTTTTATCCGAGGCGCTCGAGGCGTACCGCGCATACCGCGCTGACAAGGAGACGCTCACGGCGAGGATACGCGACAATGAGCGGTTTTACCGCGAGAGCTGCACAAGGATGAGCGGCGAGCTCGGGGCGGTGATGGCCTGCGACACGCCGCTCATATTTTCAGCTATAGAGAACGCCAGAGCCGACGCGATAGACAACTTCCCGTCGGCGAATATACTTGAGCGCGCGCCGGAGGGCACGGAAACGGCGGAGCTGCTTTCGAAGATAGTCCCCGCGCAGCTTGAGATATCCGATTTCAAGCTTGCTTACAAGGAGAATATCCGCCGCAAGCTCAAATACGGCACCGCGGTCTACGGCGTTTTCTATAACGACGGCACGGGAGAGATAGATATAAGGAGCATAGACCTGCTCGATGTCTATGTTGACATGCATATCCCGAACATACAGGACAGCGCGTTTTTGTTCATAAGCGCCGCGATAGAGAATTCGGCGCTCAGGGAGCGGTATCCGCGGTTTGCGGCGCTGTTCACGGGCGACGCGGAGGTGGAGTCGATATCGGAGAGCTACAGGCTGCGTGACCGCTCCACCGTGGTGGACTGCTACTATAAGAAGCCGGACGGAGCGGTGCATATGATGAAGCTCTGCAAGGAGACGGTGATCGCGGCGACCGAGGACATGGAGGGCTATGAAAAAGGGCTGTACGCGCACGGGCTGTATCCTGTCGTGTTCGACGTCCTCTATCCCGCCGAGCACTGCCCGTTCGGATACGGGATGATCGATGTCGGGAAGACCACGCAGGTCGAGATAAACAAGCTCGACGCAGCGATCACCGAGAATGTCATGTGCGGGGCGAAGCCGCGGTATCTTTCAAAGCGCAGCGGCGGGATCGACGAGGAGGAGTTCAGGGACATCTCGAAGAACATCGTTCATTACGAGGGCGACGCCGAGGCGCTCAAGGCGATAGACACCGTCTCGCTTTCCGAGGCGTATCTGACGCACCGCGAGCGAAAGAAGGAGGAGCTCAAGGAGGTGCTTGCGAACCGCGATTTCCAGCAGGGCTCGACCACGGGCGGCGTCACCGCGGCGTCGGCGATAGAAACGCTGCAGCAGGCGGGAGAAAAGAGATCGAGGGCGATAATAAACGACACCTATGATTCATATAAGAAGATAATCTACATGATGCTCGAGCTTATGCGCCAGTTTTTCGAGGACAAGCGAGTTTACAGGGTCCGCGGAGAGCTCGGCGGCACGGAGTTCGCGGAGTTCTCGAACAGTATGATGTTCAGGGCGGAGCAGCAGGGCAGCGGGACGGTGTGGAGAAAGCTCGCGTTCGATATAGATGTGGTGCCGCAGAGAGAGAGCCCGTATTCGCGCGAGACGGCGAACAACACGATACTGACGTTCTGGCAGAACGGACTGTTCCTGCCGGAGAACAGCGCCGCGGCGGTCATCGCTCTCAAGAACATGAGCTTTGACGGCAAGGAGCGGCTCATAAAGGATATACAGAAATGCGCGGCGGGCGGCGGATATGAACGCATGGGCGGCAATGCGGACACCGCCGCGGCTAAGGGGGAAAGGAGTGGAACGGCATGAGTTCCGGGAAAAGGGATAAGAAGAAAACGATAACGATAGGCGATACCGCGCAAAAGATAGGCGGCGCCACAGTCTCCGGCAAGGGCTCGCAGGTGGTGACCGCGTTCGCGGATACAGCGTCCGCGGATACAGCATCCGCGTCTCAGGCGTCAGCGGCGCCGTCATCGCCACGGTCGTCCGCGGCTTACACAGCCGATACCGGCACCGCGGCGGGACGCGCCGCGCTGAGAAAAAGCTTTTACGATGCGGGGGATCCGCTCGTCGCGGCGAGAGACCACACGGTGGGGAGCGGATATTCGGGCGCGGTGAGCTGGGACGGTGAGAATGTCACGATAGGCGGCACGCCGATAGAGCCGGCGTATGTGATAGACGGCACAGCGTATGTGCCGAGGTCCGAGGCTGAAGCGGCGATCAAGGATATGGAGGAGCGCGGCGGGATAATAGGCGCCGGCGGCGTGGAGGAGCTTTGGGATGAACGCTACGGCGGTATGCAGGACGAGGCTCTGCGTGACGTGATGGACAGGGAGCCGTTCTCATATGATCCGGAGGAGGACCCGGTATATGACGCGTACAGGCGGATGTATCTCCGTGAGGCGGATGACGCGCTGGAGCGGATCTTGAACGAGAACAACACCTCGGTCACCGGGGCATCCGGCGCGGTGCTGTCGGAGGCGCTCGCGGCGAGGGACAGATACCTCAGCAGTATGACGGACATGATACCGGAGCTTGCGGCGGACGCGTATGAGAGGTACACGGGCGAGAACGATCGGCTCATCGATCGTCTCGGAGCCGCGGCGGACAGGGGCGATGAATATTATGACAGGCTATATGAGCGTGACCGTGACGCCTACACAGATCTTATCGAGGCGGGAGAGCGGGAGCGTGAGGAAAGGCAGCGCCGCGAGGAAAACAACCGCGCCGAAGAGAACGACTATTATGACAACGTCCTCGATATGCTTGACGCGTCGCTCTCGGAAAAGGAGCTTGAATACTATGACGAGTTCGCCGAACAGGAGCTGCGCGGCGGTGAGCTTGAGAATTCTCTTGCGGAGCAGGAGTATTACGCTAACGCGGCTGACATAGCGATGAGCAACGCCGAGCGGCGCGGGTTCTTCACTTCGGAGGACGAGGCGGGACTGCCGTGGCTTGCGGCTTACCGTGACGGCAGAGGCGGATACTCGCTCGATCCGTACGCCGCGGAGGCGCGCAGAGAGTATGAGGTGCAGCTTGCGAGGTCGAGGGCGCAGTTTGAGGCTTCGCTTTGGGGCATCATGTGATTTCGGAGGAATGGGGCTGTCGCTTTTAGCGCAGACCGCAACATAGCATAAAAGCTATGTTGCTGCGAACAAAACGCACCGCTCGGAGTATACACATACACCGTCGGGCGCGTTTTGTCCGCTCTGCATCTAAAATCGAGCAGCTCCATGCTTTCGGTGGATCAAACGGCCCATGCAAAAAATCTCTTATCATCCCTTTCTCCGCTTATAAGAGATATTACACACACTATTTATGCCGGCGCGGAGCGGCGGAATGGAGATCTTTTATGCTGTTTGATATCTATCCCGGAAAGGGGCTTGAGCGCGACTGCCGCGCAGCGTTCTCGGGGCTCAACAGGACGCGGCGCGCTGTGAAGGGCGAATTTTCGGATATGAAGAACATGGGCACGCTTGAATATCCGTGCGCGGCGCCGAGGGGCAGCCGCGCGGAGGTGTTCTCGGCGGCGGCTGACATAGACGCGGTGACCGCCCCGGACAGCACCGATGTGGGCGAGCCGGAGGGGTTTACCGGTATCGCGGGCGGCGCGTTCTATTATAACGGAACGGCGAGATCGGGGACGCACAGCCTTGCGCCCGGGCTGGAATGGGAGGTAATACGAATCGGCAATCTCTATATCATAAACGGCTACGATCCCGATACAGTTTCGTCACAGCTCTATTATTACAATATCGACAATGAGGCCTTCGGTATAGGCGGCGGAGACAAGTATATGGACAGTCTGATCGTGACCGCCGGGAACGACAGCGGCGGCAGCTATCTCGCCACGTTCCGCTACGGCTTCACGGATGTGTACGATTACGAGGCGGAGAATGAGGACGGCTCGGAAGTGATAGCGAATGCCAACTTTTTTGACAAATACGGCGACCCTGTCATCGAGCCGCCGAATATCTTCGAGCGCGTGTTCTCCGAGGGGGACGAGGTGGAGATAACGGGGTTCCCGTCAAGGGACGAGAATTTCGGGCAGATCTGGACGTACGCGGGCGTGTCCGGCACGGTGACGCCGCAGCCGTTCCAGGACTTTTCGCACAACAATACGGTCGACACCGACCTTTACGCGACTCTTGACGATGTGGACAAGTATACCGTGACTAACGCGTATATAAAGAGCTTTTCGGTCGATAAGGTATCCATATCCGGAACGGACGCGTATGTGCACAAGGTCTATTTCCGGCTCGTAAACAAATTCGGCGATGAGCTGACGTTTGACAGCATGAATGACGACGCGGTGATGTACTGCTCCGGTGTGACGGTCTCGCGGCGCAGGCGCGTGTTCGACCACATCGCCGCGCACAACGGCAGGCTCTGGGGCACAGCTCCGACCGGGAACAGGATCTATATATCGAACTCGAACGACTGGTTCGACTTTACCCCGTCCTCGATCGTGGCAGGCTACAGCGGAAGGCTCGAGAGCGACACGCCCGGCACGTTCACGGGCCTCGCCGAATACGGCGCGGAGCTGGTGGCGTTCAAGGAGGACAGCGTCACGGTCATCTACGGCAGCGGCAGCTACAGCGTGTCGGTCATACCGGGTATCGGCTGCATTGACGGGCACAGCATCGCCGTCACGCCGTCCGGAGTGATCTTTCTTGGGTACGGCGGCTTTTACGGGTTTTCGGGATCGGTCCCGTCAAGGATATCCGAAAAGCTCAATGCGGGATACGTTTCGGCGGCCGCGGGATTTGACGGGGACATATATTATGCCTCCGCCGTAAGAGGGGACAGTAAAACTGAACTGCTCGCCTATGATACCCGCTATGGGACATGGCACCTGCATGACGGGTTCCGGGCGCGCGGATTCTTCCGGCACCGCTCGAAATTCTACGCCGCGGGAGCGAGGCAGGTCTTTGAACTCGGCAGGGCGGCGGATGACACGGTGGAATGGAGCTTTACGAGCGTGTCGGAGTATTACGGCAGTCTTGGGATAAAGGCTGTCAGCGAGATATGGATAAGGGCGGAGCTTGCGGAGGATGCGGAGTTTACGGTATACACGAGCGTTGACAGCGGCGGATTCGCGCGCCACAGCAGCTTTAAGGGCGGCGGGATGCGCGTGGTGCGGTGCCCGGTGAGGGCGGTGATGGGCAACAGCTGCCGCTACAGGATAGACGGAAAAGGCGAGGCTGTGTTCTATGAGATAGAGCTGCGCGGAGCCGAGGGCGGAGGACGATATAAAAGGGGGCAGGAACAATGAGCATATTGACTACAGACGGCACGGGATACGCGGAGCAGAAGCTGCTTGACAACTGGGCGGCGGAGTATGCGAAAAGAGCGGTGAAGGAGCACCGTGAAGCCACTCCGGCGGATCATCCCGACGGGAGCGTGACAACTCCGAAGATCGGCGACGGAGCTGTGACGGCGGAAAAGCTTGCGAGCGCCGCCGTGACCGCGCCTAAGCTTGACGACGGAGCGGTGACCACCGACAAGCTCGATGATTATTGTGTGACTCAGATGAAGCTCGCGCAGGGAGCGGTGAGCAACAACAGATTGCAGAATGATGCCGTGGATTCGAGAGTGCTCGCGGCGGACGCTGTTGTGACGGAGAATATAAAGGATGGCAACGTCAGCACATCAAAGCTCGGGAATTACGTGGTCACGAACGAAAAGCTTGCGAACGCTTCGGTAGCCGAGAGAAATATCTCCGATAAAGCGGTAACGACAGATAAGATAGCAGATTACGCCGTGGGACAGCAGCAGCTTGCGCAGGCGGCTGTTTCGAACAACCGTATCCAGAGCGGCGCGGTGGATGAAAGGACGCTCGCCGACGGCGCGGTGACGGCCGACAAATGCGCTTTCTATCCGTATGAGTACGAGAGCTATTCGGGCGATCTCAACTCAAGGCTAAAGACCGGGCTGTGTATCATATCCAACACGAGCAGCAGCACGGCGTCGCAGTACCACTATCCGAAAAAGGGCGACACCCAGTATGTGGGCGGGTTCATGTATACAGCGGCGCTCAGCGACAGCTTCATTTCACAGGTGTTTATCCCGACCAACGTGGACGCTCCCACGATAGCGTACAGGCTGATGAGAAAGAGCGGGACAAGCTATGTCATATCGGACTGGAAATTTGCCGATGAACTTGCCAACGGGTCTGTGACGACAGAGAAAATAGCCGACTACGTTGTCACTCAAAACAAGCTTGCGCAGGGAAGCGTATCGAATAACTGTATCCAGAGCGGCGCGGTGGATACAAGGTGTATAGCCGACGGGTCTGTTACGGCTGACAAGCTTGCGCCGGATGCGATCCCGTCCGGGGAGCTTGCGGTATACTCGGAAATTCCGCAGAGGATCGGCACATGGATCGACGGGACGCCAGTTTGGAGGCTGGCGTTCGACAGGCCGCTGACTCCGAACGCTGTAAACAATATAGATATTGCAGTGGCGAAGAGCGAGGAAAATGTGCGGATAATAAACCGTCAGGCGTATGCCACGCTGGATCATAATATGATAGACACCGGGAAGGTAGCAGATTCGGATGTAGACGCGACAGCATTGATATGGACGAATTACACTAACGGTACCATGCGCATAACGAAAACGAATACCGGATCGCCTGAAAATTACGTTTACGGCTATATCGATTACGCCACGCCCGAGAGCAATCTGCCGGAATGAGGTGAGGCGTATGGACAGCACTGTGATCGTAGCGCTGCTCTCGTGCCTCGGCACGGTCCTTGGCTCGATGATCGGCGTGATCGCATCGAGCAGCAAGACTATATATCGGATCGAGCAGCTTGAAAAGAAAGTCGAGAAACATAATGGCATGGTCGAGCGTATGATAGAAGCGGAGGATAAAATAAAGTCACATCAGCATCAGATAAACGAAATAAGAGAAAGGATCGATATGATATGATAGATTGGAAAGCAAGGATAAAGAATCCGTCGTTCTGGATCTCGGTGATCATCGCGGTGGTGACTCCGGTGCTCGCGTACATGGGTCTCACCGCGCGTGATATCACGACCTGGGGCGCGGTGTGGGATATCATAAAGGGCGCCGCGGCTAACCCGTATGTCATGCTTATGGCGGCGGTGTCCGTTTACAACGCGGTGATCGACCCGACTTCCCCGGGTCTTTCCGACAAGTCGAAAAAGGAGGACGGCAAGGATGGAAAGCTTTAAAGCTATGAGCGCGGAGGAGTTCGGCGGCTGGCTCGCGGCGCAGAACGTGACGCGCGGCATCACCCGTGTGCAGCTCCATCACACGTATCAGCCCGATTACAAGGCGTGGGACAAAAAGCCAGACGCGCTCTACTGGCAGCGGAGCATGAGGGATTTTCATGTGAACACGAACGGATGGGCGGATATCGCGCAGCAGTTCACGATCTGCCCCGATGGGACTGTTGTGACCGGCAGGAGCCTGAACAGCGCTCCCGCCGGGATAACGGGAGCGAACACCGGCGCGGTATGCATCGAGAACCTCGGGAATTTTGACCGCGGCGGAGACAGTATGAGAGCGGCGCAGAGTGATGCCATAGTCACGGTCGTCTCTGAGCTTTTAAAGAGGTTCGGACTCGGCGCGGACAGCGTCACATACCATTGCTGGTGGTCGGCGGACGGGACCGCGCTCGGCGACTACGTCCCGGGCAGATCCGCAAAGACCTGCCCCGGCACGGCGTTTTTCGGCGGGAACACAAAAGCGGCGTATGAAACAAACCTCAGGCCGCTGCTCGAAAGCTATATAGACGGAAAAGGAGGACTGACAATGGCACAGTATGAGGAGCTGAAAAGCCTTATCGCTGCAAAGGATGAGATCATAAACACGATGGGTCAGGAGATCGCGGAGCTGAAAAAGGCTGTCTACGAGCCTATGATATACAACTACGTGGACAGCAACATGCCCGAATGGGCGCGCGAGGCGGTGAGCTGGTGCGTCGAGAACGGCATAATAAAAGGCACCGGCGATGGGTTGGGCCTCGACGACCGCGACCTGCGCCTGTGCCAGATCATATACAGGCTGACCAGCTTGTTTAATAAATGATATATTGTCATATAAACAGTAAATACGAAAAAAAATTAATGTAAAAGCATATATAACCTTGACATATGTGAAAAATACGGATATAATACTGTTATGAGAGGAGTGGACCGTATGCTGTGTCAATTTACTTTTAAAAATTTTAGATCCTATAGGGATGAGACGATATTTGATTTTCAGGCGACAGCGATACCTGAATTTTCGGATACATTGCTCGGAGGGGATAAAGGTGGAGCAATGCTTCCGGCAGCCGTCATATACGGTCCGAACGGAGGCGGGAAATCAAATTTGTTACAGGCTTTGTCATGCCTTATCTCCACTGTTGTAAGACCCATATATGATCTAAAGAAGACAAGATGCAATATCGTAATACAGCAGAGCTCGCAGTGTGATCCGTTTGCCTTCGATGATGTTTCAAGAGATATGCCTACAGAATTTGAGATATACTTCAGAAGCGGAGCCAATGAGTACAGGTATGAGCTGGCGCTGAAAAATGATAATATAGTTCATGAGGCGCTTTATTGGAGGGCGATAGGCGGCAAAAGGACCGGGACCCTTTTTGAAAGGGAGAAAGACGGCATATCGCTCGGGCACAGTCTGAGCAGATCCGGGCTCAACCGTTCTGTCAATCCAAAGATGCCGTATTTGTCGTTCCTTGCGATCAATTATGACATATCTATGATCACTGAAGTTCAACGCTGGTTCGAGTCCTGTATCATACGGAATTATGGGAACCCTATGATAGACAAGAGAGTTATGGTGTCGTACAATGCAAATGTAAAAAAACGTATCATAGAAGCGTTGAATGACATCGGTATAGATCTTAGCGGCTATAGATTTGACGAAAGTGAGAATCAATTATACACACAAAGAGCATTGAATGGAAAAATATACGAGCTGCCGCTTTATGATGAATCTGACGGTACAAAAAAACTTATTGCCGCGCTGCCTGTGATACTTTTGGCTTTGGATGAGGGAAGACTGGTCATTATTGATGAATTGGACGCGAAACTGCATCCGAAACTCCTGCGATATATAATAATGCTGTTCAAGAATAAAAATATCAACAGAAACGGCGCTCAGCTGATCTTTACATCTCAGGATATGACAACGATGAAGAACACTGTTTTCAGAAGAGATGAGATCTGGTTTTCGGCGCTGAATGAAGATCATGCGAGTGAATTGTATTCTCTGTATGAAATAAGACGCGAAGATAACGAACGTGTTAACAATACGGCTGCCTATGATAAGCAATATTTGGAGGGCAGATACGGCGCCGATCCATACCTGCGCAATATGATAACAGGCGGTGAATGGAAATGAGTTTAAAACCGCCGAAGAAAAGTGACCGTGAAAAGGCATGGATGAAAAAACGCAGAGACAGAGAGATAAAGATCAGTCCCGAATATCATTTGATAGTGACAGAGGGCGAGCTTACTGAACCGCAGTATTTTAAGGCTATACGCGATACGATCAATCAAAGGTACAGGGAACGTATACAGTTGGACATTTTTGGCGAGGGAGATAATACTGTAAGTCTTTTTGAAAAAGCAAAGAAAAGGGCGATTCAAAGCTCGAATGTATATAAACATGTATGGGTCGTGTATGACACGGATAGTTTTCCGGCAGATCATATAAATAGGACTGTCGAATTATGCAAAAGCAGCAGTACGGATGAGACTGAATTTCATGCGATATGGTCAAATCAATGTATTGAATTATGGTATTTGCTGCATTTTAGCTTTTTTCAGTCCGATATACACAGAGATGATTATTATCCTAAGCTTACAGAGCATCTCAATTATATAGGCGAAGGCGAATACAGTAAAGGGCGTAATGATATGTATCATATACTTTTGCCGTATATGGACATTGCGATAGCAAACGCCAAAAAACTTGATATGATCAATGATAAAAAAACTCCGGCGCAGTCGGCGCCCGGGACAAAGGTATATGAACTTGTAGAGAAATTGAAACCGTATTTATGACGATAGGCGTATTGAAATTTGATACCAGTAACATAAAAAACGGGGCTGCCGGATCAAAGCAGCCCCGTTTTGCGCGTTTGCCCGATCTCCGGGGTCATTCCAGATTATCGACAGCGTAGCGCGCCTCCTCCTCGGTGAATCGATCACCGGTAGATGAAGTTAGCTGGCTGTAGATCTGTGAGTCGGACCACTGCAGATCTTCTTTATAGGATCTTGCTGTTTCGAGCGCGTTGTTTTTATAATCGGCAGCAAGGTTGTCGATAGCGTACTGAGCTTCATCCGCGGTGAAGTGTCCAAGTTTTTCGCCTATCAGATAATCATAGATCTCAGCCTTAGACAAATGCAGATCATCACTGTATGACTCGGCGGACTTGAGAGCGTTTTCATTGTAATCGGCAACAAGGTT
>CAJFNT010000189.1 GCA_904395315.1 uncultured Clostridia bacterium | reverse complement strand
TCCGCCGTTACGGGAGCGCATATGAAGGTATGCTGATTTAACGAGTGGTATAAACAGAGGATATAAGCCCCTGTCTTGTTGATCAAGACAGGGGCTTTTCGGTTTTTCGGCAGCCTTACGGGCAGCATCGCCCAAAGACCGCGGGCACACCGCGATCGTTTATCTATATCAAGAAAAAGGAGAAAACGAAATGAGCACGTACAGCAAAGTCGATACCAATCTTAATTTCGTTGACCGCGAAAAAAGGATCGAGCAGTTCTGGAAAGATCACAACATCTTCAAAAAGAGCATCGACACACGCGGCGACGGCAAGGTCTACACATTCTATGACGGTCCCCCGACAGCAAACGGAAAGCCGCATATCGGTCATGTCCTGACCCGTGTTATCAAAGATATGATCCCGCGTTACCGCACAATGAAAGGCTACAAGGTAACAAGGAAAGCCGGCTGGGACACGCACGGACTTCCGGTCGAGCTTGAGGTCGAAAAAAAGCTCGGCATAAACGGCAAGGAACAGATAGAAAACTACGGAATAGAGCCGTTTATAGAGGAATGCAAAGAAAGCGTATGGAAATATAAAGGCATGTGGGAGGACTTCTCCTCGACTGTCGGCTTCTGGGCAGATATGGACGATCCATACGTTACCTATGACAACGACTATATAGAGTCCGAGTGGTGGGCGCTTAAAAAGATCTGGGAAAAAGGGCTCCTTTACAAGGGGCACAAAATAGTTCCCTACTGCCCGCGCTGCGGCACCCCGCTCTCGTCACACGAGGTGGCACAGGGATATAAGGATGTAAAAGAACGCTCGGCAACTGCAAAATTCGCCGTTAAGGGCGAGGAAAACACATACTTCCTCGCATGGACGACCACTCCGTGGACGCTTCCGTCAAACGTCGCGCTCTGCGTGAACCCGGATGAAACATATGTAAAGATAAAGGCTGGAGACGAGTATTTCATACTTGCCAAAGCTCTCGTTGAGAATAACTTCCCAGAAACGGAAACGGAGACAGTTGAGGAGTATACCGGAAAAGATCTTGAATATAAGGAATATGTCAGTCTCTTCCCACAGGAAAACCTGCCGAAAAAGGGCTACTATGTGACCTGTGATAATTACGTAACGCTCACAGACGGTACCGGCATCGTCCATATCGCTCCGGCATTCGGCGAAGATGACTCAAAGGTGGGAAGAATTTATGATCTCCCCTTCCTGCAGCTTGTTGACGGCAAAGGCTGTCTCACAAAGGACACTAAATGGGAGGGCGTTTTCTGCAAGGATGCGGATAAGCTCATATTGAAGGATCTCGATGAGCGAGGACTGCTCTTCAACGCTCCGAAGTTTGAGCACAGCTATCCGTTCTGCTGGAGATGCGACACACCGCTCATCTACTACGCGCGCGACACATGGTTCGTAAAGATGACCGCGGTAAAAGATGACCTGATAAAAAACAACAAGACGATAAACTGGATCCCCAAAAACATCGGTGAGGGACGTTTCGGCTCATGGCTCGAAAACGTTCAGGACTGGGGAATAAGCCGTAACCGTTACTGGGGAACACCCTTGAACGTATGGGAATGCTCCTGCGGGAAGAGACATGTTGTGGGCTCGATAGCGGAGCTTAAGGAAATGTCCGACAACTGCCCGGATGACATAGAGCTGCACCGCCCGTTCGTAGACGCTGTGACGATCAAGTGTCCGGACTGCGGCGGCGAGATGCACAGAGTTCCCGAGGTAATAGACTGTTGGTTCGATTCGGGCGCTATGCCATTCGCTCAGTGGCATTATCCGTTCGAGAACGAGAATATCTTCGAGGAAAACTTCCCGGCAGACTTCATAAGCGAGGCTGTGGACCAGACAAGAGGATGGTTCTACTCACTGCTTGCCGAATCCACGATACTCTTCAACAAAGCGCCGTATAAGAACGTTATAGTCCTCGGCCTTGTTCAGGATGAGAACGGACAGAAGATGTCAAAGTCAAAGGGCAACGCTGTAGACCCGTTCGAGGCGCTCAAAAAGCATGGCGCAGACGCGATAAGATGGTATTTCTACTCGAACTCCGCGCCATGGCTGCCGAACCGGTTCCACGACAAGGCCGTGACCGAGGGACAACGCAAGTTCATGGGCACGCTCTGGAACACATACGCGTTCTTCGTGCTCTATGCAAACATCGACGGCTTCGATGCCACAAAGTACGAGCTTGAATACGACAAGCTCTCGGTAATGGACAAATGGCTGCTCTCAAGGATCAATTCAGTCGTAAAGCAGGTAGATGAGAACCTTGCGAACTACAAGATAACTGAGACAACAAAAGTTCTCGATAAGTTCGTGGACGATATGTCGAACTGGTACGTGCGCCTTTCACGTCAGAGATTCTGGGTAAAGGATATGACTCAGGACAAGATAAACGCGTATATGACTCTTTACACAGCGCTTGTAACGCTCGCTAAGGCCGCGGCGCCTATGATACCGTTCATGACCGAGGATATATATCAGAACCTTGTCCGCTCGATAGACAAGAATACTCCCGAAAGCATACATCTCTGTGACTTCCCCGAAGTTCATGAGGAGTATATCGACAAGAATCTTGAGACAGCTATGGGAGAAGTCCTCGATATAGTTGTGCTCGGCAGAGCGTGCAGAAACGCTTCCGGCATGAAGAGCCGTCAGCCTCTTTCGGCGATATACGTAAAAGGCGAGAACGAGCTTGAGGACTATTATAAGGATATCATAAAGACGGAGCTCAACGTAAAAGACGTAGAATTTGTCGATGATGTGTCAAAATTTGCGTCATACAGCTTTAAACCGCAGCTAAGGACACTCGGAAGACGCTTC
The DNA here is from genome assembly GCA_904395315.1 of uncultured Clostridia bacterium. Lineage (GTDB taxonomy): Bacteria > Bacillota > Clostridia > UBA1381 > UBA1381 > Ornithomonoglobus. The sequence continues at coordinate 744 of CAJFNT010000189.1, read as the reverse complement.
GGAAAGAATATAAACGAAGTCCGTGAAAAGCTCGCAAATATAGACGGCGCTGCCGCAATGGCAGACATAAACTCAAAAGGCTATATAGAGCTCGAGATCGCCGGCGTCACAGAGCAGATCGCGGAAGAGGATCTTCTCATAGAAGCGTCCAAATCGGACGAATACGTTACGGATCAGGAAGGCTCGGTAACTGTAGTTCTCTGCACAAAACTCAATGATGAGCTCATTGAGGAAGGCTTTGTAAGAGAGCTCGTGTCAAAGCTTCAGACGATGAGAAAGGATTCCGGATTTGAGGTAATGGATCACATAAAGATATACGAGTCCGGCAATGACAGAATACGCGGCATCCTTGAACGCAACAGCGATTATATAAAAACACAGGTGCTCGCCGACAAGATCATATTCGATGCCGAATGCGGCGCCTCAAAGGAATGGAACATCAACGGCGAAAAAGTTTCTCTATGTGTGGAGAAAGTATAATTTCTCAATATTGCTAAAAAATAAACGATTATTTTGTGCATTATTTAGAATTTTACGAAAACTACTTGTAAGTTTGGCGAATTTGAGGTAAAATAGTATCAGATGGTATTGCCCGCTCAGCAGACGGGCATTCCGCCGTATCGTTCGCGGTGCGGAGCGTCGGTACTGCCGGCGCATGATTCTGTAAAAATATATATATTTTTAGGAGGAAAACATAATGGCAGTAAAAGTTGCTATCAACGGTTTCGGACGTATCGGACGTCT
>CAJFNT010000188.1 GCA_904395315.1 uncultured Clostridia bacterium | reverse complement strand
TCCTGCCTGAGCCTTGCCGAATAATCCTCATCGGCTGTCTGCTGCCAAACGAAGTTTCCGGTGCTGTGCTTTCCGGAAAAATTGCTGTTTGCAAATCCTCCTACACTGTCGCTCGTCTCCCAGCCTACCGGATCATACACCGTTATCCTGTCAGCCTCAAACTGCGGATTAGAAATGTAGTTGTTGCCCTCGGCGATCTCCCATGTGCCTTTTTCTGCATCGAGTCTCCACTGGCTCACATTGTTAAAATACGGCTTGCCGTTCTCGTCAAAGCTCAGCGGCACCCACTGGTTATATCCCTCGCCGTTCCCGGCAAAATCCGACCAGCGGTCACCGCAGTATATCACAAGGTCACCCTCGCTGCCGTGGACTGTGACATAGAATCCCGCCTGCGAATTGTGCGCGTAATTTTCCGCCGTGCCGTTCATTATATACGGAAGTCCCGTATCGGCATTATAATCGCCAAGTATCTCATCGGAATCAAGCACAAATACACGTGACGAATTCCAGCCATATAGATCGGATCCGGTGAAATAATATCTGCCGTTGTATTTGAACATGCAGTTGCCCTCGATACCTTTCTTATCGCGAGTAGCAACGCTGCCGTCCTCGGCAATATAGTCGCCTGTCTCGGCAAAATAGATCTCCTTTACGTTCTCTCTGTCTATATCAAGAAAATCGCTTTCGCGCAGCGGAGCGACATAAAGATGCTCTCTGCCGTTTGTGCTTGAGCATATCACATACGCCTTTCCGTCATCGTCCTGGAACACCGTCTGGTCTCCGGTCCCGCCGTTTACGAAATAGTCCTGATCTGTCGCGTAATTCTCGACCTTATACGGTCCCGCCGGCGTGTCGCTCGAGGCGAACAGCATGCCCAGTGACGACTGCGAAACGAGCACATACTTTTTCGTGTTCTCGTTATACGCGACGCCCATTCTGCCTACCCAGCCCTCCTTTGCCATGTCCTCGGTCTCGCGCGTCATTGGATAGCCTTCAAACTCCCAGTTCACAAGATCCGTTGACGAATAGCATGTAAAGGCTTCAAAATCCGACCCGCCGGGCACACCGTTCTCGGGCGCTTCGGCATACGGCTCCGCCTGCTTATATTGGCATCCGTACCAATAATATTTTCCCTCGAAGAAATATATACCTCCGCCCTGTGAAAGTATGTGATTCCCGTCAGTGTCCTTATAAAACGTGTCGTTCGTTATCGTGTTTTCAGAGCTTGTAACGGTGACCTTGCATTCCGCACCATATCCGCCTGCCGATGCTGTTATCACAGCCTCTCCTTCTCCAACAGCGGTCACGGCTCCGTTGTTCACCTCAGCGACCGAATCATCACTGCTTGTCCAGACAATATCGCTTGCGGATGCTCCGTCTGCATTTATGACACATACCGAATCCGGCTCCGGAAGCGTGATCTCCGACTTGTCGAGTGTAAGTCCCGTTATATCCCGGACCTCCGCAACAGTGACGGTACAGGTATCCGAAAGCATGCCGTCTGCCGATGATGCGGTTATCACCGCTTCACCGGTCCCCGCCGCCGTTACTATACCTGTATCAGATACCGATGCGACAGATGTATCTGAGCTTGTCCAGACAACGTCTCTGTTGTACGCATAATCCGGCGCCACTATCGCATCGAGCGCGGCGCGCTCTCCCACCGTCATATCAAGACTATCCTCGTTTATCGTAACGCTTTCCGCCGCGCCTACTGTCTGCGGCTCTGCCGCCGTCTCTGCGCTGTAATCGACCACATTTTCGCTTGTACGGCTCACTGTTCCGTCAGTACCCTTGAAAACATACGTTTTGACAGTATATTTCCCGTATCCCGGCACCGCCGCGAATGTTCCTTCGGTGTTCCCTGTCATGCATCCGAGCATGGCGCCGTTCTCATCATACAGCGCGGTCACGAACGAGCCGCCGTCCACAGCATGATAGCCGCTCTCAAAGCTTATCTCACCCTCGGCATTGACGCCCGTTTCAAGCTTTGTTATGTACATATCTGTCTCTTTAAGACTTACATCGTCTATGTAATAGCTCACTCCGTCCCAATTCGCGGCTATTATAACATAATC
>CAJFNT010000187.1 GCA_904395315.1 uncultured Clostridia bacterium | reverse complement strand
GAAACGAAGGTTTTGCTTGCAAAACCCGTGCCCGAAGGCGTACATAAGTACGTCGAGGGTGAGAGTCGTTCGTAGCATAAAGCAATTGATGGAGAAATTTTTATAGAATAAAAATTTCAACCAAAGCAATGTAACTTGCGCCAAGTTTCATATCGATAAATAGACTAAGCAGTTCGATATTCTTGCTTTATGCGTTCTGCGCTGAATACAACAGCCGTTATTTTTCCATACGCCAATATTCGACACTGTACGGCGCGAGCGTGCTCCCGCCGCCGAAATCGTGCGGCTTGCCGGAGATCAGCTCATCCGCCATCCCGCAGCCCGCGTCAAAATGGCAGGTCACAGGCGAATCGCTTGCGTTTATCGCCACGAGCATACGTTCTTTATCGGTTTTGCGCTCAAATATGCAGTGTGTGCATTCGAGCACGATGTAGCGGAAACTTCCGTTTATGAGCGCGTCGCTGTTTTTGAATATCTCCGCCAGCTTCGCTATGAGCTCGGTGAGCGGCGTCTTTTCCGGCTCGTCTATGCATGGGCGCAGAGCGGGATCGCCGTCCGACTTATCGCCCTTGACGCCGAATTCGCTGCCGTAATATATGCACGGGAATCCCGGCATGCCGAACATCATCCCGTAGACGAGCGGAAGATGCTTCTCGTTTGTGAGATTGCTCGCGATCCTTGTCACATCATGATTGTCGGCAAAATTCATCAAATGCATACCTCTGCACATGCACCATGGCTCGCTGCCGAACAGACGCTGCACCGAGTGCATTATCTCGAACATATTCATCGAGTTGAACGAGGAGTAAAGTCCCTTGTAGCACTGATAGTTCGTGCATGAATGGAGCATCTCATCGTTTACACGCTCCTTATAGTCGCCGTGCAGCAGCTCTCCGAGCAGCAGGAAGTCAGGCTTCAGCCCCTCCGTGAATTTGCGCAGAGCGCGCAGGAAGTCAAGATCGAGGCAGTACGCCACGTCAAGGCGCAGGCCGTCGATGTCGAATTCGTCCGCCCAGTATCTTACCGCGGAGAAGATATGCTCCGTTACCTCGGGATTTCTGAGATTCAGCTTCACGAGATCGTAATTGCCCTCCCAGCCCTCGTACCAGAGCCCGTCATTGTAGTTGCTGTTGCCGCCGAAGTTTATAAAGAACCAGTCGCGGTAGCGTGAGTTCTCACGGTTCTTTACCACGTCTTGGAACTGCGGGAAACCGCGCCCGACATGGTTGAATACCCCGTCGAGAACGACGCGGATACCGTTTTCGTGTAGCGCCCGCGTGACCTCCTTGAAGTCCTCGTTCGTGCCGAGACGGCAGTCGATCTTAAAGAAGTCGCGGGTGTTGTAGCCGTGAGTGTCCGACTCGAACACCGGTGAAAAATATATCGCGTCGGCCCCGAGCTCCTTTATATGCCCGATCCAGTCTTTCACTTTTTTGATCCTGTTCACGGTGATGCCGTCATTTTCAAACGGCGCGCCGCAGAATCCGAGCGGGTATATCTGGTAAAATACGCTTTTATAAGCCCACATAGATCAATCCTCCGATCCTAAATCAAATTACGGGCGGGGAGCTGCCGCGCTAAGGATCGCATATGGCTGCTCGATCTTAGCGGCAGCCCCTCGCCGAAAGATATATCTATTATACCATAGTTTTATGCCAAAAGCAACATATTAATCAGTATTATCGCCAAATGAGGCAGTTTGAGGAAGCGGTCCCAAGCGATGGTCAGCGGGAATTTGGCGCGGGGGACTTGATAACCGCCGCGGAAAAGTGTATAATGTGTCTGTAGATGATAAATAATTGCGAAACCAATGTTTTGCGGTCACTTATATTTATAAATACGCGGGGGCGGTGTTGTTTATGAAAAGCATGGATTATGAGATATCGGACGGGATATACATAACTTCCGAGACAGTGGAGGACGCGGGGAGCTTTCCGGCGTTCCACTCGCATAATGTGTACGAGATATACATCATGGTGGCGGGGGAGCGGGATATGTTCATAGGCAGTTCGGTCTACAGGACAGCAGCGGGGGACGCCGCCGTCATCCCGCCTCACATGCCGCATCGAAGCCGCGGGGAGATGTCCTATACCGGCGTGTGCGTCGAGTTTTCGGACAGGTACCTTAATGAGAATTTCGGCGAGGCGGAGCAGCGGATGATAAGGGGACTGTTCCGCAGGCGCGTAGTCCCGCTCGGCGAAAAAGAGGCGGCGAGGCTTTTAGGCATAGCGGGAACGGCGGAGCCAAGAAAATATCTTCTCGAGCTTTCAAAGCTGCTCTCGGAGGCGGGAGGCGCGGAGCGGACGGATACGGCGGAGTCGGATCTCTCGCCGATCGGCTGCTACATACAGGAGCATTACACGGAGATAAAGGGACTCGGCAGCCTTGCGGACCGGTTCGGCATCAGCAAAAGCTATCTTTGCAGGATATTCAAAAAGCATACCGGCATGACCGTGACAGAGTATATGAACAGGCTCAAGGTCCAGCATGCGCTGAAGCTGCTGCAGGAGACGGATATGAGGATAAACGAGATCAGCAGCCGCGCCGGGTTTGAGAGCGTTATCTACTTCAACAGGGTGTTCAGGCGGATCGAGGGCATGACGCCTAAGGAGGCAAGGCGTTCTTCACGTGAAAAATGGAACTTCAAGGGAGAGGGATAAATTTTATTTTAAAATTATATGAATAGTTTTTTAATGTTGACTTTTGTATAACACTGTGGTATAATTTATATTATATGGGGAGATATGAAGAATTTTGCAATAAAATGTATTATATAAGGATAATAGGGGGTCATCACTGAGATGGTATTTTCGAGTGTGGTATTTTTGTTCTATTTTTTACCGCTTTTGCTGATCGTGTACTACGCGGCGCCGGCTAAGGCGAAAAACATCATACTGTTCATTGCGAGCCTTGTGTTCTATGCGTGGGGCGAGCCGAAATATGTGCTCCTGATGCTTTTTTCGGCGGTGTTCAACTACGCGTCGGGCCTCTTTATAGAGAAGACCGAGAAGAAGCGGGCGGCGCTCGTGATGAATATCGTTATAAATATCGGCATACTTGTCTATTTCAAATATACAAATTTCTTCCTCGGCACTATAGGGAACATATTCGGATTCTCGGCGCCTGTACTGAATATCGTGCTGCCGATAGGCATATCGTTTTACACGTTCAAGGCGCTTTCCTATACCGTGGATGTCTACAGGGGCAAAGTTGCGGCGCAGCGGAGCTTCGTGGCGTTCGGGCTGTATCTTGCGATGTTCCAGCAGCTGATGGCGGGTCCTATCGAAAGATACGTCAATGTCGAAAAACAGCTCCGGCGCAGGCGCGTGACCGGAAGGATGTTCATGGACGGCTTCATAAGATTCTGCGCCGGTCTCTGCAAGAAGGTGCTGATCTCGAACACTGTGGGGAGCATCTGGACAACGGTAAGCGCGTATGAGTTTACCGGGCTTTCGGCGGGCATGGCGTGGCTCGGCATAGTGGCTTATACTTTTCAGATATATTTTGACTTTTCAGGCTATTCGGATATGGCTATAGGGCTTGGCAGGATGTTCGGGTTCAAAACGCTCGAGAACTTCAGCTATCCGTATATCTCAAGGAGCATAACCGAGTTCTGGCGCAGATGGCATATCAGCCTCGGAACGTGGTTCAGGGACTACATATATATACCGCTCGGAGGAAACAGGGCGGGAAAGGCGAGACAGTATATAAATATACTTATCGTCTGGATGCTCACAGGGCTTTGGCACGGCGCGAGCTGGAATTTTGTGCTGTGGGGGCTTTTCTACGCGGCTCTTTTGATAATAGAAAAGACGTTCCTCTTGAAACGGCTCAAGAAGATAGGCGCGGCGGCGTGCATATATACGATGTTTTTCGTTATTATCGGCTGGGTGCTGTTTTCGGTCAGCGATATCACGGAGGTCGGGAATTATCTGAGAGCCATGTTCAATTTCGGATATCTCGGTCTGGGCGAGCAGGACTTCCTTTACACGTTCACATCGTATTTCTGGCTGCTTGCGGCGGCTGCCGTTATCGGCTCGGGAATGCCGAAGCGGATATACGACAGGCTGATACCCAAGAAACTTGTATGGATAAAATACATAGCGGCGATAGCGGGATTCGTGATCTGCGCGGCGTATCTTATGGATGACACGTTCACGTCGTTCTTGTATTTTCAATTCTGACGGTATCGAGGGATGGAGGTCAAGACTGTGAAAAAGGGTAATTTTAGAAAGAAGAATATTTTTGACTATACGGCGATAGCTGTGGGAGCTCTGCTCGTGGCGGTCTCAGCTGCGGCGGTGTTCCACGCGCCGAGAGCTGTTTCGGAAAACGAGAACAGGGAGCTCGCGCAGTTCCCGGAGTTCAGCTTCGAAAAGCTAATGAACGGCGAGTTCATGTCGGAGTTCGAGACATACGCGGCGGATCAGTTCAGATGGCGTGACGCCGCCGTCTCTCTGAAAGCCGACGCGGAATACCTTACGGGCAGAAAAGGCAACAACGGCGTGCATTTCGCGGATGACGGATACCTTATAGCGAGACCGCCGGCGTATTCGCCCGAAATAATAGACAAGAACATGGACGCCGTCGCTCAGATCGCGGAGGCGGAGGAGCCGAACGTGACTTTGGCGGTGGTGCCTACAGCGTTCGAGATCTTGAAGGATAAGCTGCCTTCGCAGGCGTATGACGACAGGGTGGCTAAGATAACGGAGCATGTCAGGGAGAGAGCGGCGGATATGGACATCACGCTCTGCAACACGGAAAAGATCCTTGACCTGCATAAGGACGAGTATATTTTCTACCGTACCGATCACCATCAGACGGCGCTCGGCAGCTATTACACATACTGCGCGCTCGCCGGATGCCTCGGATATAACGCGCATAAGCTGAGCGAGTACGACACAGATGTGCTCTCAGACGATTTTCTCGGCACATCGTGGTCAAAGGCGGGACTTACATTCGCGGAGCCGGACACGGTAACGAGGTACACGCTGAGAGGCGGAGCCGAGAAGACTGTGGAATTCCCGGGCGCGACCGTGAACATGGACGGGCTCTACGCCATGGACAGGCTCTCGGAAAAGGATAAGTACTCGGTGTATCTTGACGGGAACCATCCTCTGACGGTCATCCGCGCGGAGAACGGCACGGGCAGGAACCTTGTCATATTCAAGGATTCATACGCGCACAGCGTGGCGCCGTTCTTATCCGATCATTTCGATTCGATACATCTTATAGACATGCGTTACTATAACGATGATATAATCAAGTATATGCGTGAGAACGACATAACGGATATACTTGTGCTGTACAACGCTGAGGGATTCATGACAGATGAAAATCTCGTGAAGGCGGGCGATTTCGCTCTGACGAGCGAGTATCTGAGACCGCCATACGGTGAGCTCGGAGAGACGGAGCCTGTAGGAGATGATTACTTCGCCGACGCGGCGATCCTCGGAGATTCGCTCGTTGCGGGCTACAGCTACAGCGCAACGATACCTGCGCAGTTCGTTTGCAAGTCGTCGGTGAACACAAGCACGGTATATACCGCCGTGCTGGAGGGAAGCGGTCTTACGCTGATGGATTCGCTCCTCAGCAAGGACGGGATATCGAAATATTACATAATGCTCGGCATAAACGAGGTCAGCTACAATCCGCCCGAGACGTACAAGGAGCATTTCAAGAAGATCATCGGAGATATAAGAGCAAAGAATCCGGACAGCATGATCTATCTCATGTCGCTCCTGCCGGTCGCGCATTCCGTTGAGGCAGAGACGGATATAAGCATGGCGAAGATCAACGCGTACAATGAGACCTTGAAAGAGCTGGCGGAAGAGGACAGCTGCTATTATCTCGATGTCGGCAGCGCCGTTGCCGAGCCGGACGGATATCTGAGCGAGGACGCGGCATCGGACGGCATACATGTTGGAGCTGAGTACCACCATATGTGGGAGGAATACCTGAAGACGCACGCTGTCAGCACGGGAGCGAGCAATTCTGCCGCCGCTAAGGTGCAGATCTATTCCGGAGGAGGCAGCGCCGATCTTGAAGGATTCGCCAATGAGCTGCTCGCAACCGTAGGCTTCAAGGATACGCTCGCCAAGGTGAACGACAGCGTTACCGGAAGGATATTCGAGCTTGGAGAGGGCGAGGCTCTCGCCGGGATAGTCTACACCGGCGGCGGAGGCACGGCGGAGGAATTCGCGGCGTTCGAGGCGGATTCGCCCGAAAAGGCGGAGGAGCTCGCAATGAAGCTCCGGAAGCGTGTCGAGAAGCGCAAAGGCGATTTCGAGGGATACAAGCCCGAGGAGATGCAGAAGCTCAACAACGCGCTCGTCACCGTAAAAGGCAACTGCGCCGTTATGTGCGTGTCGGACAATAATGACGCCGCGCAGAGCGCTATAGATAAATATTTTAAATAATGCGCATCACAGCGATACCGCTCACGCAGAAACCGCGCGGTGGCATCGCTGGTTTTTTTGAAAAAATATTGACACAGCCTTGTGTCTGTGCTATACTGATATAGAAAAATTTTTAGGGAGGTGGCTTGATGTCGTCTGTTCGCTGACCACAGGACAATAAATATCACGAATATATTTTGTCTCATCGTGTTTTTTTGATGGGTCGTTTTTGTTGTGCTTGATCTTGCGTACAGTTCCATCGGGTCATGTATGTATGGCGTTGTTTCCGATGCCGTTTTTTCGGCGTGTAGGTCTTGTTGCAGCGCCTTAAAGCCACGGATGACCTGTCATAGAGGATCATTCGTTTTTTTATTGTCCTTTTTTGATGTATGATATAGTATTAAGAGAGGATGATCTAAAATGACTGAAAAAAACAAATGGAAAAATAAATTTATCACTGTGGCGCTGGGACAGGCCGTTTCTATGCTTGGCAGCCACGGGGTCCAGTTCGCGATGATATGGTGGCTCGCGGAGCGCACCTCCTCGCCGCTGATGCTGGGGATGTCGGGGCTGGCGGCTTATTTGCCGATGACTCTGTTCAGCCCGGCGTCAGGTATCGCGGCGGACCGTTTCGACCGGAAGTTCATATCGATATTCGCCGACATGGCAATGGGAGCGATGGCGCTCATTTACGCGGTGCTGCTCTCGGCGTTTGATCTGCCGGTGTGGTCTGTGCTCGTGATGCTTGCGGCGAGGGGGATAGGCAGCACCTTTCAGCAGCCCGCGATACAGTCTATCATCCCGCAGCTCGTGCCGTCCGATCAGCTCGTGAAAACGAACGGCTGGATGCAGATGATGAGTGCAGGCTCGTTCCTGCTCGGTCCGGTGATCGGGGCGGCTCTGTATGCGGCGTTCCCGATGTCCGTTGTTCTGATAAGCGATATTGTGGGCGCGGCGGCGGCGAGCGCGGCCCTGGCTTTCGTAAAGGTGCCCGAGCTTGAAAGGGACCGGTCGGAAAAACATAGCATGATCGCGGAGTTCAAAGAAGGTCTGATGGTGTTCCGGCGTGACAGAAAACTTTTCTGCCTGGTGGCGGCGGAGGCGCTGTGCATGTTTTTCTATGCGCCGCTCTCATCGTTCTATCCGCTGATGACAAGCGATCATTTTGATCTGTCGGCAATGTACGGGAGCATGGTAGAGCTTGCGTTCGCGGTCGGCATGCTCGTGTCATCGCTGATATTCTCGTCTCTGCCAAAGCTTGACCGCAAGCTGCGCGTCTCATACGCCGGCTTGTTCGGGATGGGCGTTACCTCCGCGCTGTGCGGGATGATGCCGCCCGTATTTGCGGGATGGCTCGTCTTCGCTGTCTTGTGCATGTGCCTCGGCGCGGCGGGGAACGCGCATACGATCCCGCTCAACGCGTATATACAGGAGACGGTCGAAAAGGAAAAGATGGGACGCGCGTTCTCGGTGCTCACGCTGATCTCATCGGTAACTATGCCGGCGGGGCTTTTGCTGAGCAGCCCGATCGCAGAAAAGATCGGAGTCGCCGCATGGTTTTTGATCTCCGGTATCGCGATCACGGTATTGGCGGCGGCGGTGCTGGGCGTATATAAAAGCCGTCTTTAAGACGGCTCCCGCTCCGATGCGCGCCGGTACTCGCCGGGTGTGCATTTCATGAAGCGCATGAATAATTTATTGAAATAGCTGCTGCCGTTGAAGCCGCAGTCGAGAGCTATCTCGGAAATGCTTTTATCGGTGCTGCGGAGCAGATGCGCGCTCTGCATTATCCTGTATCTGTTCAGGTATGTTATCGGAGAGGTGTCCGACACCTCTCTGAATATGCGGCAGAGGTACTCTTTGCTCATATGCGCGTGCTTCGCCAGGTCGGGGAGCGTCACGCTGCCGCGGTAATTGCTGTGTATATAGTCAAGCACATTCTTCACGGTGTCGGCGCGTATGTCCCTCTTTTCGCCGCCGATATTTTCGGAGGCTTCGGCGAGCTCCGCCATTATGCGCGTGAGCCCGCTTTTTATATACAGCTCGTATCCCTGCTTTTTCTCTTTGAAGCGCTCGTTTATCTCGCGCGCGGTCTGTATGGCGTTCTCACTGAGCGTTATGGGGAACGACACCTTTCTTTTTATTATCGGCCTTATGTATTTCACGTACGATTCCTCGTTCTCCGCCGCGATGAATTCCGGCGAAAAGACCACGGCGAGGAACGCGAATTCCTTTTCGGATGTGAAAGTCGCGTGCAGCGCGCCGGAGTTTATGAATATGCCCTCTCCCGCGCGGAGGCTGTGCATCCCGCCCTCAAGCTGTACCCTTATGCCCTCGGTCTTGGCAATGAACAGCTCTATCTCCCTATGGTAATGTACGGCGAACACCACTCCGTCCGTGCTTTCTTTCAGCACATCGTATATCCCCACCGGAAAACCTATGGTCCCATGGATCACATGCTCGTCGAGCAGATCTCTTCTCATAGCGCACCTCGTCAATATCGTTTCATTGATCGTTAAAATAGTTATAGAAAATCGTTGATATTCTTAATATAATTATATTATAGCATATACATTGCGCAATGTAAATACCGATGATGCGAAAATACGGTTTCGCAATCACCTAATTATATAACAGGAAGGAGAATGGACGATATGAAACGCATATTGCCGATCATAACGGCGCTGTGCCTGATACTGATGTGTTTCCCGGCGGGGATGAGCGCGCATGGCTGCAGCGAAAGCGGATCTGCGATACTTGACCACACCGTGTCCGACAACGGCGACGGAACAATGACGATAGAGAGCGTTACAGTGCGCGTTGCGGGAACGGGTGCCGCCGATCTTTACACGGCGGTCAAAGACGAGGAAGGGATATTGAAAAAGGTGATAGATATGAAGATTGAAAGCGAGGGCGAAAGCACGCTTTATCCCGAGCTCACGGTAGGCCGCGGCGAGACCGCTGAGGCGTATCTGTGGCGCGGGATGGAGCCGCTCACGGAGGCGTATGAGCTTTCCCCGAAGGAGACAACGGCGGCGTGTGAGATATATGTCGCGCCGGACGGCAGCGACGAGACCGGCGACGGAACGATAGATCATCCGTACGCGTCGTTTGAAAAGGCGCGGGACGTGGTCCGCGGTGTCAATAAGGACATGACCGGGGATATAACCGTGTATTTCAGGGGAGGCACGTACTGTATCGATGACACGATAACGCTCGGCGCCGAGGATTCCGGCACGAACGGATATAAGGTGAGATACATGGCGTATCCCGGCGAGGAGCCGGTGTTCAGCGGCGGTCAGAAAGTCACGGGCTGGGCGAGGGATGAAGAATATCCGGAGCTCTACAGCGCGCCGCTTGAAAGATCGGAAAGGCTGAGGCAGCTGTATGTGAACGACCAAAGAGCGTATATGCCGTCGAAAGCGATACAGGGCCAGGGCGGATACGGGACATACACGATCACCGCGGGAGAGGGAGCTTACGCGTGGGAGGACCTTTCCAAGAGCGACGGAGTAAAATTCAGCCCGTCGGATCTGCCGGCGGATATCAAGAACCCGTCCGACATCGAGGTCCAGACCAGGACGACATGGCAGACTCAGACTGTGGCTGTAAGAGGTGTGGAATCGCATGACGGCTTCACCGTCGCGCTCTTTGAGCAGCCGTACGGCGCGATGGCGCAGGAGCTGTTGTGGAACACAGCGTATAATCCGAGCAAGACGAATTACGTTTACAACGTTTTCGAGTTCCTCGATGAGCCCGGCGAATTCTATTTCGACCGCTCTGCGCAGAAGCTCTATTACATGCCGCGCGAGGGAGAGGACATGGAGTCAGCCGAGGTATACGCGCCCGAGACGGAGACGCTTCTCAGGATAGAGGGGGATGATCTCACATCGCATGCGAGAGACATAGTGATAGACGGGCTGACCTTCGCCAACTCCGACTGGAACCTCTATGAGATAGACGGCTCGCACGGGAAGACTTCAACACAGGCGTCGCTCTCGCTCACCTCGACAGCGGCTAACTGGCATTATTCGGCGTACCGCAGTGTGGATCTGACACCGGCGGCGGTCGAGATAACGAGCGCGGACAATATAGAGTTTGTGAACAACACGATAAAGCATACGGCAAACGATGGCCTGAACATCATAAACGATGTGACCGACAGCACATTCGACGGAAACGTTATCTATGACACCGGCGCGACAGCGTTGTCGGTAGGTCATCCGCAGCATCATTTCATAGGCGACAAGGGCAGCGCGGAGCTTACAGGATACAAGGATCCGTCAAACCAGCATTCCGACGCGGAGAAATACGACACGGACACTGAGGGGCTTTGCTCCGGCCTCATGATAACTAACAACTATATAACCGATGCCGGAACTGTGTTTTACGGTACGCACGGCATTTCGGTATACTACGGAACGGAGCTCAAGATACTCCATAACCATGTTGAGAACACGCCGTATTCCGGCATAAGCATCGGCTGGGGCTGGGGCTATATGCGCGGCGCGGATCTTTCGGACACAAACGGCTCGACCTCTCCGGCGGGGGAGACGCCAAATCTGCAGAACAATGAGATAGCGTACAACAGGATAATAAATGTGCTCACCGCTCTTTCCGACGGCGGCGCGATATACACCCTCGGGCCTATGCGCGGCTCATCGATACATGACAACTATATCTCCGGCGTGGGCAGCAACGGCTACCATAACCGCGGCATACATTTAGACGAGGGCACGAGATATCTCGATATATACAATAACGTGATAAACGTCGATCTGTCGCAGGCGGCGGTCGACGCGGGCAGCTGGGGCTCGAACAGCAATGTCTATCATAAAAAGGGTTACAATAATATCCACGATAATCACGCTTCGACCACGCTCTACACAACGACGGGATCGTATGAGACAGGCACCGAGATATACGACAATCACGATAACCTGAGCGGATACTGGAATGAGCGCGGGCCGATAGACATAATAAGAGCCTCGGGGCTCTCAGACGGGTACCTTGACAGAGCCGCGGCGGATCCGGCGGATCTCGTTCTCCCGGCGAACTACAGTCTCACGCCCGAAAGCGGGATAACGGAGCTGTCGGTCCCCGAGACCATCGACGGAGAGATATGGCTCGCGCCCGAGGGCACGACAGAGTTCAAGGAGAGCGAAACGGTCATAAAAGATGAAAACGGAAAGCTTGCCGTGCCGCAGATAATCGGAGATTATTATGTGTATATCATAAAGGACGGTGAGATATCAGACGTTTCGGACAAATGCCTGACGACCAAGGAGGTCACGGTCGTGACCGAGGTCGAGCCGCGCGACGATGTAACAGGCCCGTTCTGGGCTGAGGATGTGACCGCTGTCCAGGGGACGGGCGGCGATCTTGAGACGACAGGCTTCGGCACAGCCGTGGCGGTGGACGATGATTCAGCCGTGTTCGGCATAACAAAGTTGTCGCAGAATATAGACGACCATATCCGCGTGAATGGGATCGATTCGGGCAGCGGCTCGAAATGGGACGGATACGTTGAAAAGACTGTCACAATGGAAAGAGGCGGGGAGCATTATATATACATCCTTTGCTTCGGCGCGGCGGACAGGAGCTATAACGTGTTCGTCAACGGCGAACAAGCGGCGGTCACCGGCGCGATAAACACCGAGGGCGGCACTGTGTATTCCTCCTCGAACGGTCTTAACATCCTCAAGGAGAGGATATGGCTCGATGAGGGCGAAAACACGATAAGGATCCGCGGCAATGGGGCGGCTCCGAACTTTGTCGCCTTCGCTCTCACACCGGCGGATCCGGAGATCCCCTCCGACGGCCTGCGGCTCTGGCTCAGCGCCGAAAAGGGCGTTATGACCGACGGCGGCGCTGTAACGAAATGGGTCGATATATCCGGGGCGGAACATGACGCGGAAGCGGACGGCGCGGGATGCGCTCCGGGATATACGGTCGATGACGGGACAGGCACGGCGGTCGTATCGTTTGACGGCGCCGATGATATGATGAGGTTCCCGTTTACGGACGAGCTGAAAGACAGCGATGGGATGACGGTAATAATAGTCAGCTCTTCGGAAAACAGCGCCGCGGAGGACGGCGGGGGAGGCCCGCTTCTGTGCTTGGGAGGCGGAGAGACGGCGGACAGCTTTGAGCTGACACCGTACCGCGACAGGATAGTTATGCGCATGCCCGGGAGCGGTGAGGTGTACACGGCTGATAAGACGTATACCGGCGGGGGCCTTTCTACCACGGTGATGGTCAAGGACGGGACCACGGTAGAGCTGTACGATGAGGACAGCGTTTCTATCGGAACGATATCCGATGTTCCAGGCTCATTCGGGGACATACTTGACGCTTCCGGCTATATCGGCGGTGACGCCTCCGGCTCACGCCATTTCAGCGGCGATATCGCGGAGATAATAGTTTATGACAAAGCTGTGGATCTGGGAGTTATCCAGTCGGTAAATACGTATCTTGCGGAGAAGTATTATCCGACAGAGCCGAGGGACATTGAGCTTACCGGCGGTCTCGATATATGGAACGGTGCTCAGGATGAGGGCATCGCCTCTGCCGGCGCCGGCTCGGACAACAGGTACATAGAGACCGTGTTCGGTCAGGGCGGCTGGCAGGTAGGGAACACGTACGCATACGGCGTTGAAGACGACTACCGGGCGGCGTTTGACGGAGATACATCGACGTATTACGACGGCCCCGGGGCAGGATACTGCGGCGTTGAGTTCAGGGAACCGCAGACAGTCACAAGGATAGGCTATCAGGCGAGAAAGGATACATCGCGTCTCGACGGCGCCGTTCTTCAGGGTTCCAATGACGGTGATAGCTACACGGATATCATGACCGTATCGGGTTCGAGCACATCGGAGATGAGGTATGCGGAGACCGGCTCATCCGAGGCGTATAAGTACATCCGCTTGATAAGAAAAGACAGCAATGTGCTGAATATATGCGAGCTGGAGCTTTATACGACGAAGTATCCGCGGTAAGAGCATTACAAAAAAAGCCGGCGCATGGACAAAAACGCCCATGCGCCGGCTTTTTTTAGCCTTTATTTTGATCTGCATATATTGATGATCGTATTTTCAACAGCATCGATTTTTTCATCATTTAAATGACCTACCTTATAAAGAATGATATCCTTGGATAATGTAAATATCTTGTTTGGCCTTATATTGCTGTCATAATGGAAGTTCCCCGAAGTCAAGTCTTTTCCGCTTATTTGTATTGCATAGCTGTCTCTCACATTCTTGGAAGTGATCTGCACGAGCCACAGATCATCTCCTTTCAGATCGGCTACTACCAATGCGGGACGCTTTTTTTGACCCGACAGATCTGTATACGGAAATGGCAGTACAACAATATCTCCCTTTATAAATCTTTCCAAAACTCATCCTCCTCACTTGACATCCAGTCCTTTGCCAAGGCAGGTTCACTCAAAGCATAGCATTCAAGCTCATCAAATGATATGGCTGATGTGTTTGAAACTAAAAATTTAATATAATCGTAAGCTTCAATAAGCTTATCGTTTGACATTTTATCCATTAATGTATTGATCGAACGCTTTATTGCTGAAGCGTCACTGTTAACAGATATATCCATGATATTACCTCGCTTTCTCTTATTTTTTCCTGAACCTGCGCCGCACATACCATATTATGAGCAGCACCGCGAGCGGCAGCGCCATTTTGGGTATGTCCGCCGCACGGAAGCTTTCGGAATATATCACAGCCGTGACGATGGCTGCTGCCGTGTAAAGCGCCGGTATCACAGCCCCGTAATACAGAGCTTTTCCGCAGAGTATTATATGTATCACGAGCGCGGCGGCGAAAATTATAAGCAGTATCATTAAAATATCCTCCTCATCAATGTGAACGCTGTATGCCCTGCGGCGTCACACAAATGCGTTCAGCTCTCAGCGTCAAGCTTTCGTCTCATCCTTATATGCTCGCAGTATTCCTCATAATACGGCTCGCCCTCGGGCTCGTAGCCGAGCTTTTTGTAAAATCCCTCCGCGCGCCGCTGCGCCGAAAGCTCCGCCTCCGTGCCGTCCTCGGCTATAATCTCACGCTCGGCGGCTCGGACTATCTCGGAGCCGAGACCGCTCCCGCGGTATTCCGGTATCACGGCGATCCTGCCTATATGATACGTGTCCCCGCTCTTGAAATAGCGGCATACTCCCACAGGCTTGCCGTTATCGTAAAAAACGATCACCTTCGCATATCCGTCTATATCGTCAAACTCCTCTTTGAACCCCTGCTCCTCAACGAACACGCTCTCTCGTATCCGCCGCGCGTCATCGCAGAGGTGATCGAATTTTTTGAAGTATAAGCCGCCGGGAGCCCCGTAATAGACGAAAGTGCTGTTCGGGATGGTTATTTTGCCGTTCTCTGAATATTTGTCAAACAGCGCGTCCACGGCAGCCATATATCCCTCATAGCGCTCATCATCGGGAGTCAGCGAATATGAAGCCGATCTGCACCGTTCGGCAAACGTTTCGCGCGTGAAAACAAGCTCGTTTGGATATACATCCTTTGAATATATCCCGCCGAAAAAGCCGCTTACGCGCTTGTCTTTGTCGAAGCCGCCCGAGAAACCTTTAAAATCCGGGCAAAAAGCCTTGAACAGGTCATGCCATTCTCTGTTCACCTCGGCGTCCATGTCGCGCGAATTCCAGATCAAGAACACCCTGCCGCCGGGCTTCAGTATCCGCTTGCACTCTTTTCTGAAGCCGTCAGGATCAAACCAATGGAACGCCTGAGCGGCGGTCACCGCGTCCGCGGTACCGCTGTCGATACCGGTAGCCGTGTCGCTGCCGGGCAGAAGGCTGAATCTGTCGTATCTTTCCGCCAGCGCGGACGCCGCCTTGCGCATGTCCGCGTTCGGTTCCACACCTATCACTGTACAGCCCAGGGAGAGCAGCTGCTCCGCGAATTTCCCGGTCCCGCACCCTATATCGGCTGCGACCGTGCCTTCCGCAAACCCATGCTTTTCCATGAGATCATCTATAAACGCGCCCGCGTACGCGGGCCTTGACGCGGCGTAGCTCTCCGCCCTGCCGCTGAATTTTTTCGTATTGTCCATATTTCCGTTCACTCCTATATTATAACATACAATATAGCATTGCCTCTCTCTTGTGCTTATTATAACATAAGACCGCGCAAACATCAAGTTAAACATTGCTTAAAAACCCGCATAAAAAAAGCGCCGCTTGGGGCGCTTGATCAATTTTCGAAATATAAAAGCTTGTATGCCGGTATATCCAAGGCCTTCGCGATACGGAAAAGAGTATCGAGAGAGATCGCCTTATAAACGTTCGGCGCTTCTATCTGACCGATAAAGGATACTTCGCAGCCGAGTATCTCGGCAAGCTGCGCCTGCGTCAATGATCTCAGCTTTCTGTAATATGATATTTTTAATCCTATTTTTATATAATCATCTCTGAATTCTGCTTTCATAAGTATATCACCCTAATAGACAGAGAGTGCGGCGTTTTGTGCCGCACTCTCGTTTTTATGCTCGTTTTGGTTTTATTCTGCCGTTTCAGCGCCTATGAGTTTTACCTGATCGGCAGTCAATGCTTCGTTGTATATGCGAAGCTCGTCTATCGCGCCGTTTAACGGTGTGTCCCATGCGTTTGCGCCAACGAACATACGTGTCGTATCATCTATGATATCGGCAATAACGCCTGTTCCTACAAGCTTTTGATCAACGTATACGTTTGCGGCCGCGCCGTTAACAGATACCGTCACATTGTGCCATGTTTCCGTTGATACAGAATTGGTCACGCTAGGAACAAGATCACCCCAGGAAAGACCGCCCGGAATATTTCTTGACCATATCATTGGACCGTTTGCAAGATCCTCCTGCCAAGCCTGAGGAGCGATAGAGATCCACTGTGCGTCTTCATCGCCGCCTTTAAGTGTATCACCGGTATAGTTTGCTATGAAAATATACGGTGTATACTGTGTAGATCCATTTAGAAAAGCATCAAATGAGATCGTGTATGTTCCGTCATCCGGCTTGGACGGCAGCGCCAGACCGTATGAGCCTGTGCCGGTGAATTCTATCGCCTTTGTGCCGTTATTTCCGTCTACAAACGAAGCGGCAATGTCTGTTACCAATTCCTCTGTGACGATCGAGCCGGTAAGTGTCGCCGACTCGCCGCTCACACTGTCCTCGAGAGTCTCGTCAAAGGTGTAGTATGCCGCGGGGGCGGGGAGGGTGACCTCCGGTATTTCCGGAGTCTCACCGCTCGCGTCCGTTGTCTTTACCGACAGATCGTCAAAGTATATCGACTGACCGGCATTGTTTTCGGTGGTTCCCCAGAGAACAGGGAATGTGTCGGCGTAATCCTGAGCGATCACGGTGCCGTCAAACATTATCGTTCTCTTGAACGTGTCATTGTCGTTTGTGATGCTTACCTTGAACTCTTTCCAGTCTGTTGTGACGCCGTTTATATTCGTTCCCGTTTCATCGGAGGTCGAATCGTTGTAGCGGAGCACACTGCCTGCCACGCCTTGTTTTACCATGATCGACGCTGTTACGGTGCAGTCATACGGTATCGAAGGCGTGTTTATCGCGAGTCTCGGACCGCGGCTTGAGTTCTGATATTTTCCTGTGTTGAGCACGAGCGCGTTGCCGGTGATACCGCCTGTCTGTATAGCGAAGTTCTGACCAGGCTGGAAGTCGGCGTCTCTTGTTCCCATGTAGAGTGTAACGCCATCAAGAGCCGTATACGGAGTAGGATCCGCCGTAAGGCTTATGAGCGTGCCGGTCGCTTCATTATCGAAGTTCTGCTCGATGTCCGGTTCAGCCACGGGATCCGGCTCTTTTTCAGCGGGATCTATCTCATGCACATCCTGCTGTGTCGCTGTGCCTATACCGAACACGCATGCATCGGGATCTGTCCCGTATGAAAGCGTGAGAGCTCCGCCTGATACCGTAAGGAATTTTCCGGGCTCCGAAACGCTTTCGAATGACACCATGTTCTCGGCGCCGTTTACAGCCTTTACGGTCTTGAAGCTCATCTTCTGTGAGAATGTGCCGTTATAGTCCTGTGTCAGGACTACGCGCCCGTCATCGGCGGTGATGTAGAGACCCGGCTTGTTGACCGACTGGATCGATACGTAGTTATCACCGTTTTCACCTGACGGAACGTATTTCGCGTCCATGATCTCCCATGCGGTGCTGTAACCGTTTTCGCTGTCATATGTGTTTATCGTCATTGAAAGCGGATATGACGCGTCAGCGGACGGGTTCACGGCTCCGTTGTGGCCGAGATATTTGCCGTCTCTGTCGGTGATGACGCTCGCCGTTCCGGTAAGGCCTATCGAGGTCTCCGAAAGCGGGTAAACGTATCCGTTTTCATCAAATGTGAGCTCCTGTATGCATATCGAGCGTCTGTAGCCCGAGCCGTTTGTGAGAGCGCCGTTATGATAGATGAAGTATGTCTTTCCGTTGAAGTCTATGACTGACGGATGGTTCGTGTTCGATGTCGCTGTGGGCGGCATGAGTGTCTGGACATAGTCATAACGTCCCATCGGATCATCCATCATAGCGTATGCCATCTGCTCGCGCCATCCCATAGCGTAGAAAAGATAATACTTTCCGTCACGCTCGTAGAGCCAAGGAGCCTCCGTGTATCTGTCGGGCGCGGACTTGATCTTGCGCTCAAGAACATCCTCGTGCATAACGACTTCATCATCGCCTGTGATATCCTTTACCGAGGTCATGTCTTCATTGAGCTCACAGATATAATATCTCGTGTTTCCCCATGCGAGGTATCTGTGCTCTGTTCCGTCCTCGTCCTCTGTGATCAGTACAGTCGGGTCTATATCATCGTGCGATGCTGTTTCGGGAATTGTGAAGCTGCCGCTCACAAGTGGTTCATCCATAGGCGTGTACGGTCCTGTCGGGGAATCCGCTACCGCTACACCTATCGACTGCTTGCCGCTCGCAGTCTTGTCCCATGTGCAGAAATAGAGGTAATACTTTCCGTTGTACTGTACCATCTGGCTTGCCCATGCCGAGGTGTTGTCATTGCGCCACG
This sequence comes from uncultured Clostridia bacterium, assembly GCA_904395315.1. Lineage (GTDB taxonomy): Bacteria > Bacillota > Clostridia > UBA1381 > UBA1381 > Ornithomonoglobus. The sequence goes on along the minus strand of CAJFNT010000187.1, from coordinate 4,245 downwards.
ATATGTCGCGCGCGCTCATGATGACTCCCTCATATGTCCAGTTCTCCATATCCTTTGAGCTGTATGCGACCCATTCCGGTATGTTATAGCTGTCACCGGTCGAAACGTCGTGACCGCCTATAAGGTATACTGTGTCTCCGGTGCCGTCACCGTCGGTATCAACTACCGTTGCGGCAGGATCGCCCGCGTACATGAGGTTCCCGTCAGCGTCAAAGCCGAGCTCGGGATTGCCGCCCGCGCTCTTTGTAAGTGCTGTGGGTTCTGTGTCGGTTATCGCCGATGGGTCTGTCCTTACCGTGTTTGCAAGGCTCTTCTTAGCAAACTGCGTTATGTGGTTCTGATCTGTACCGGTAAGCGCGATCACGGGCTCCGTCTCGTCTTTATCGTAGCCGAAGAGGGCGTACATCGTCATGACATCGCCGTTCTTGTAGAACGCGTCAACAGACTCGTTGCCGTCCGCAGTGAACGTTATCGTTATCTTATGGTCGCCGTCAAACGCCCATGATCCGATAACTGTGTCATTTTCGTTTGTTACAGTGTAGCCTTCGTTGAGATTGATCTTTGACGAAAGCACAGGCAGGTCAAAGTTCTTTGATTTTATGGAGCTTCCCGCCATCTTTGTATGACCTACAGACGCGAGATCGTATGTTCCGATGATCATATCCTCCGGAAGCGCCTGTTCTGTCTCGCCCGCGTATGTAACAGGTGATACGATCGGCCATCCGTCCTCTGTCCAGAGCATCTTTCTCACCTGGAGCGTGGCCGCAATCTCTACCGCGTCTTTTCTCGTGTGCGAAACGTAGAATGTCTCGCCGTTTTCCGCGGTTATCGCGCTGTTGTGTCCCGGACCGTAGTATACATGCGCATCGTCCGAGCCGCGCACTATATAGTAATTGTTATCGTCGCCGGAGATCGTGTACGTTCCATCGCCGAGACGGTATGAGCCTATCATCTTGTATCCCGATGGGGTGGAGCTGCTGCCCTGATTGCGCTCGTTCGCCATGTTTCTTCCGTTGGCGTCAACGAGGGGCGATCCGTCAAACGCTGTGTCGAGGCTGCTCCTTGCGGCTCTCGTGTTGTAGTTTGAACCGAGCCAGCCGTAGGATGTGAAGCAGTAACGGTATCCGTCATGCTCGATCATCCACGCGCCCTCCGGACCTGCAGTTCCGTTCTTCTGTGAATAGATCGTGTTCTGTATCGCAGCGCAGCTTGAGAGGATGGTCGACGCGCTGGAATAATCAACGCCCTCAACAAAACCGTCGTCTGTCATCTTTGCGGCCTGTATGCCGCCCCAGAACGAGCCCCATACGAAGTACTGCTGTCCGTCATTGCTGTCCGTGTATATGTTCGCGTCTATCGCGTTCGTTATATATGAGCTGTTCTCCTTTGTCGCAAATACAACACCGGCATCTATTATTTCGGCACCGGGATCTGCCCAGAACAGCGGGCTGTCGGACTTCATGAGCGATATAGCCGAGTTTCTGCCGCCGAGACCGCATGAAACCGATATATACATCCAGTACGGATGCTTGTCGCCCTCTCTGTAGATGACATCGGGTGCCCAGTAAGTCGCGTTCACTGTAGTGCCGCTGTAGTTGGAGCTTATAAAGTTGTAAGTAGCAGGAGTTATTTCCTGTACTGTTATGTCCGTGAAGTCATACTTTGTCCAGTTCACCAGATCCTTCGATGTGAAGATGAGGTGGTGTGACGAGTATACATAGTAGTTGTCGTCGCCCGGGAATTTAACGATCGAGGGGTCGTGCGCTCCGTCGGTCGTGGTCGCCGAATCAGCGGGAGCTGCAACGGGGCTGTGAAGTCCCACGTAGAATTCGCCCGAAGTATAATCCGTTGTTTCCTCGCCGTCGGGGACTGTCACCTTTACAGTGATTTTTTCAGCATCATCGGGGATGCTCGATCTCGGGATCGTGATATTGAGCTCGTCCTCCTCTGTGGTCGCAAGAGTTACCGGATCGCTTTGCGCAAGCATGGTCTCTGTGCCGTCAGCGGTCTGCGAGTATGCCGCCGCTGTTACCGTGCCGGTCGATGAGGTATAGTTCTTGACATTCGTTACCAAGCTTATAGCCGAGCTTGCCGCCGCCTGAGCGGTATCAGGAAGCGGCGTCATGCCGTTCCAGATGAACAGTCTCGAGGAGGCGCCGTTTTCGTTATATGTGAATGAAACGGGGTACTCGTCCGATGTCACTTCATCTGTCGTGAATGTCTTTGCCGTTACGCTTGAAAGCGCGCCGCTCTCGTCATATGACGCGGCGTAAGCTGTGAGCTTCGAAACATCCTTGCCCTGAGCATCGCGGAGCGTGAATGACGCTGTGCCGTCCGCGATCGTTCTGTTGTCGGCGTAAATTGCTGTGCCGCTCTCTTCAGTATCTATCGAGAATGTCTCGCCATCGCCGTCATAGGCGTGTGTGTTTATAACGTAGCAGTTGTTCTGCGAAACGAGCTCCTCATCGTTGCGGCTCTTCGCCTCGCCGGCAAGCGGCTGTACCTGGCTCTCGCTGAGCGCTCCGTCGTAGATAAGGATATCGTCTATAAGTCCGCTGTAGTAAGGATCGGCGGCAAATTGTGATTTTCCGACATAATAGTTCTGCATCTTCCCGATCTCCGAGAATGTCAGATCAAGATCGGTCGTGGTGCCCGTTATCTCTCCGTCTATATAGAACGTTGAGGTGTCGCCGTCACGGCTTATGACAGCGCTGTGCCATTCGCCGACCGATACCGAGGCGCTTGAGTTGACGCGCTGCTCGTTTTGATTGCCGGATGTGGTGACCGCGAATCTGGGCGTGTTCGTGTCAGAAAACGCCGTCAGGAACGCGTAGGTGCCGCTTTCGCCGTTTCCGAAATCAAGTATGCGGGTCCACATCGTCGAGGTCTCCGGCTTGAACAGGACCGCGATGGTGAACTCGTCGCCGATCTCCGCAAGCGTGTCGGCGATCCCGTTTATATCGGCATACTGACCGTCACCGTTGAGTGACAGGGCATTGCCGCCGCCCGAAGCGGCAAGTGTTCCGCCGTGGAGCGTGTAAGCGTCGCCGCCGTCATCGAATGTTACAGAGATGACCGGCGAGCCGGCAGCCTCTTCCGCGGAGGCGGCGGGCATCACGCCGAAGCTGCCGAAAATGACAGCGCCGGCAAGCGTGCCCGATAAAGCTTTTTTAAACTTCATGTTCTCTCTCTCCTTTATTTTTAATTTTGACAGGCGGCCGCGGGATGCGCGGTCCGCAGCCGTCTGTGCTCCCGGGGCGTATGCCCCGTATCTTAAGCATCGTAATGCGTTAAGCCTTTTTTTATCGCTGTTCTTATTATTGTTCCGTGTCTGTCCCGACTGTGACGGTCCTTTCAGCCGCGAGCGTTGTTCCGCTGAATATGTATATCTTTACGGTGTCGTACTCCGCTCCGGCAAGCCTGAGCTCGGTCTGCGCGCCTTCCTGCGCGGAGGAGGCGGTGTTCGATACGGCTGTGAGATCATTGCCGGAATATGCCGCCGCGATCATCGACATCCCCTCAAATCCTGTCGTCGTCACCGAAACTCCCGTGTCGGTAAGAGCCGCATCGGTTATCGTCACTGACGGCGATGTCCCTTCAGCCGTCCCGGCAACGGCGTTGTTCTTTTTCGCGAACTGCGTTACCATGTCCTGATCCGTTCCGGTCATAACGAGCGCGCTCTCGCGCTGATCCTTGTCGTAGCCGGTGAGGACGTATAGCTCCATCGTGTCGCCGTTTTTATAGAATTCGTAATTGTCCGGGTCGCCGTCCTTGGTGAAGTGCAGCGTTACAGTGTGGTCGCCGTCATATTCCCATGTGCCCAAGCCGCCGCCCAGTGTGCCGTCCGGGCTTATTATGATCTCTGATGAGAGCACGGGCAGATCGACATTCTTTATCGAGTTGCGGTTGCTTACATCGTTCACTCCGTCGGCGAATATCGTCTGGCCTACAGATGAGAGATCCCATGTGCCGTAGAGCATCTCGACCGGGATGGTCTGCTCCGTCTCGCCCGAATAGGTGAGGGGAGACACCACCGGCCAGCCCTCGTCCGTCCAGAGCATCTTGCGTATCTGCAGCGCCGCATAGCCGTCCGGCACCTTTCTGCTGTGATCCACAAGGTACCAGTTCCCGTCGTCGTCATGCAGGACGCTGTTATGGCCGTTGCCGTAATATGTTATGCCGTCGCCGAGCTTGTATGAGCCTATGAGCTTGTAGCCCCACAGCTCGTCAAGACTGCCGCCCTCT
>CAJFNT010000186.1 GCA_904395315.1 uncultured Clostridia bacterium | reverse complement strand
GAGCCCCAGATGAAGAAGCGGTCGCCGTTCGTGTCCTCGTAGATGTTTGAGTCGATGGCGTTAGTGTTGCAGTCGTTCTCGTCTGACGATATGATGATGCCGCAGTCAGTCCATGGTCCCGTCGGCGACTCGCCCTTTACGAGGCCTATTGCCGAGCGTGTGTAATCGTAGCTCGTGCCGTTGGTCGAGAGCGAATAGTAGAGCCAGTACGGATGCTCCGTGTCCTCCTTGGCATAGAACATGTCGGGCGCCCATATGCCGGTGTTCATAGCGGAGCCCATCGGTGTGAATATCTCATCGAAGAACTCCGCGGCAGACTCAGGGATCCTGAAATTGTTGTCGATGCGCTCCCAGTGTATGAGATCCTCCGACACAAATGTGTCCATCGGGTATGTGTCGGTGAGCGTTTCGCCGTCCGCCGTCTCGTATTCGCCGCTGTAGGCGTCGGTGTTGTACGCGTAGTATATTCCGGTCTCGGGATCATTGAATATCGCCGGATCGTGCGCCGCCATAGTGGTGCCGTAGGTGTCCTCCGGCGCCGCGTCAGGGAATACGACGTCCGAGCGGTATATGCTCCCGGCGTCTATCACACGCGATCCGTCCGTCACCGTGACCGCTATGCGCTCCGTCTCGGGCGTGACGGTCACGTTAGCCTCAAGATCACGGGTTTCCGTCACGGGTATCGAGTATGATGTTTCCGCCGCGCCGTCAAGCGCGCCGCCGCTGCCGTACGGGGTGAGGCTTACAGTAAGGCTCGCCTCTGAAGGCGTGAGATTCTCTATCGTGGTCTTTACCGTTACGGTGTCGCCGTCTCCGAACTGGAACACCTTTTCACCGTTTTTATAAAAATTCGTTTTTATCACGAGACGGTTGTTTTCGTTCAGATATTTGCTCAGCTCTTCAGTGTATGTGTCGCCCGCGAGAGCCTGTATCTCTTCCTCCGAAAGCGCGCGGCCGAAGATCTTGAAGTCATCGATCATTCCCGAAAAACCTTCGCCCTCACCCCAGTTGGCGTGGCCGAGCCATGTCTTTGAGTCAGCCGTGAATACTCCCGAGAGATCCACCGCCACGTCGTCGGAGGCGGCAGGCATGCCGTTTACATATATATCGGTGCCGGAGCCATCGAAAACGACAGTGACATATTTCCAGTCACCGTATTCGCCCTCGGCAGTCACCGAGCTCAAACGCGTGCCGGAGTTGTTGTAGCGCTCGGCGGTGTAATATGTTGTGGTCGTGAGCATACCGACATATTTCTCATAGTTTGTGGTGTGCTCGTCCTCGGATGTGGTCATGAACGGCCAGTTCGGGACGTCTGCCGACGTCGGCTTCAGCCAGAAGCTGTATGTTGCAGCCTCGCGTCCGCTCAATATGCCGTCGGGCAGGGAAAGGTAGTTATCCGACGATTTTTCGGATATTACGAGAGCGTTCCCGTCAACGCCCTCGGCGTATGATACATTTCCGTGTTCTGTGACCGTGCCGCCCGCATCAGCGGTGAACGAGCCTGTGCCCGTCCCCGGCTCGTCAAAGCTTATGCTGACAAGCGCTTCTCCCGCGGCAGGCGCCGCCTCCGCCGGGGCTGTTTCGGCGGCAGATGCCGCGTACGGCGCAAAGCACGCCGCGGCGGTAACTATCGGTATCAGTTTTTTAATCATCCTGCTCACTCCTTGTGTTTTCTCAACTTAAACATTGATTTAATTATAACAAATTTTATCCTTGATGTAAACAAAATTTAAAAATTATTTTGTGATTCTAAACAAAAACACCGTTAATTTAAACGCGTGTAAAACACGTCTTTGAATATTATGTTTTTATAAAAGCAACAGAGGAGCGTGGCGGGGTATCGGCGGAAAAGATTTATTTTTACGCGGCTTCATTTTTTTTGCCCGGCGAGCATAAAAATGTTTATATCAGCAAATATTAACAGTGTAGAGCGCGGCAGTTTCGGCGCGCGGGGAGGGAAATGTATGTATGACGAGCTGTTTGACGGATTTGGTAGGCTGAGGAAAATATTTTACGCGGCTTTCTTCGCGGTCCTGCTCGCCGGAGCCGCCGCGGGGGCGATGTATCTTGCCCGCCGCTACGGCGGCTCGGACGAGATAAAGTCATACCTTGACACTGCGGCGGCGGGCTTTTCCGGGGGTGTGGACAGCGGCAGCGTCACCGTCCGCGCGCTGAAGGACTGTATGCTTGCCGCCGCGCTGTTCTTCATCTGCGGCTTCTTCCGGCCGGGAGCCGCGGTGATAGCCGCCGAGATCGCGCGGCGCGGGTTCGTTACCGGCTTTACAGCCGCGGCGTTCATGAGATATTTCGGCATGAAAGGGATATTGTTCTCGGCGTGTATGCTGCCGCAGACGGCGGTCATGGTGCCGGGCATGCTCATGTTCGGGTCTGTCAACGCCGCCGCGGCGCTCGGAGCGCCGCAGAGAACAAAAAAATTTTGGCTCGCGTATCTGATTTTTTTCGTCGCCGCCGCGACAATATTTTGTGCGTCGGCGATCTGCGAGGGTTTTTTGACCACAACATTTATGAAATGGGCCGCGGCAAGGGTTACATAAGTGCGATTTTGGTTTACAAAAAAATCGAAAAAAAGTATTTACAAATTTAGATTTTGTGGTATAATAATATATGTTGAAATTCTTTTGAAACAATTTTGTAATACATATGTAAAATTTGTCACATTAACAGGTAAAGTGATAGGAGTACTTTCAGAGAAAGGATGTATACGGGTATGGATGCGTATATCGATGAATATACCGACTTCATGACAAGGATCTGTCATAAATCAGAAAATACGGTGGAATCATACCGCCGTGATGTTTTGCAGTACCTTACATATCTGAAGGAGCTGGGGATAACAAGTATCAAAAAAACCACCAAGACGACGGTGCTGTCGTATCTTTTGGATCTCAAAAAAAGGGGAAGAGCTTCCTCGACGATGTCGAGAGCGCTCGCGTCTCTGAGATCGTTTTATATGTATCTTCTGCAGAACGGGGATGTGGATTCCGATCCGACGGTATCGCTCATGACGCCGCCGGTCGAGAAAAAGCCGCCGAAGGTCCTCTCGAACGAGGAAGTGGATCTTCTTATGGCGCAGCCGAAGCTGACGGACAACAAGGGCATACGCGACAAGGCGATGCTCGAGGTGCTGTACGCCACCGGCATAAGAGTGTCGGAGCTTATAGGTCTCGATGTGGACGATGTGAACGTCGAGATGGGGTTTGTGCGCTGCAGAAAGAGCAAGAGCGAGAGGACCGTGCCTATGGGGCACAAGGCGGCGGAGGCGCTCTCGGAATATCTCGGGAAGAGCCGCGCGAATATGATCAAGGATCCGGCGGAGCCCGCGCTTTTCGTAAACTGCTCCGGGGGCAGGATGTCGAGACAGGGATTCTGGAAGGTTATAAAGCAGTATCAGCACAGCGCCGGGATCATGACGGAGATAACGCCGCACTCGTTAAGGCATTCGTTCGCGGCGCATCTCGTTGAGAACGGCGCCGACCTGCAGTCGCTCAAGAAGATGATGGGACACGCCGATATATCATCGACACAGGTCTACGCGTGCTTTGTCGACGAGAAGATCAGAAAGGTGTACGAGCATACTCATCCGCGCGCGTGACCGCGGGGGAATAATAACGATAGATCAAGCATATTTTAATTCATGGGAATACCTATACCTTGGGGAAAGGAGTATTTTTATGAAGAAAATATGCTTTTTTGTTTGCTTCGTGATGCTGTTCATGTCAACGGCGGTGCGCGGCGAGGGGGAGATAATACCGGAGGGGGACGCGAAGTCGTGCATACTTATAGAGCAGTCGACGGGCGAGGTGCTCTACGAGATGAACGCCGATGAGCAGCTGCCTATAGCGAGCGTGACGAAGATAATGACGATGCTGCTCATCATGGAGGAGATCGACAGCGGCAGGCTCGGCTATGACGATATGGTCACCGTGAGCGAGAACGCGATGAGCTACGGCGGCTCTACGATGTTTCTTGAGACCGGCGAGCAGCTTTCGGTGAGCGACATGCTGAAGGGCATAGCGGTGGCGTCGGCGAACGACGGGGCTGTGGCGATGGCGGAGCATATCTCCGGGAGCGAGACGGCGTTTGTCGACAGGATGAACAAGAAGGCGGAGGAGCTGGGGATGACGAACACGCATTTTGTGAACACGAACGGCCTTGACGATGAGAATCATTATTCGTCGGCGCGGGACGTGGCGGTCATGTCGCGCGAGCTCCTTGATCACCCCGATATAACGAAATACACATCGATATGGACCGACGAGCTGCGGGACGGGAAATTCAAGCTCGCCAATACCAACAAGCTCATACGCTTCTACACCGGCGCCAACGGCCTTAAGACAGGATCCACCTCGCAGGCGCTGTGCTGCCTCAGCGCGTCGGCGGAGCGGGACGGTATGGAGCTTATAGCGGTAGTGCTCGGCTCGCCGACCTCCGCGAAACGGTTCTCGTCCGCGAAGGCGCTGCTGGATCACGGATTCGCGAATTACGGTATAAGCAGGCTCGCCGAGGAGGGCGAGACCGTATGCGAGGCGGATGTGCGGAACGGGACGGTGAACAAGGTGAACGGCGCCGCGGCGGAAACAAAGAACATACTCGAGGCAAAGACCGATCAGGGCGGCACCGAAAAACGCGTGTATATAGACGAGGGCATCACCGCGCCGGTGGAAAAAGGCGAGAGGATAGGCACGATGGAGTTTGTAAGGGGTGAGGAGGTCATAGGCTCGGTGGATATAGTCGCGGCGGAAGCTGTGGAAAAGAAGAACATACTGATGATAATGGGCGATATAGTGAAGCGGTATCTGGTCACGGAGAAATGAGCCGAAAAATATCCCGCCGCGGCAGGTTTGCACTTGACTGTGCCGCCGCGGGATGATATAATTGATATAGAAGGGAAGTGGATATGCTGAACGAGACGAGAGTGCCGGCGATTCAGAAGGCGGTCGTGGTTATAAAGGAAATGAGCGCGGACGAGAAGATACAGGAGGCGGCCCGCCAGAGGGAAACGATGCTGCACGACAAAGCGACCGCGCTGCGTTTTGCCAGAGAAGAAGGCATGAAAGAAGGCAGAGAAGCTGGAATAAAAGAAGGCGAGAGAAAGGGCAGAGAAAGTGAACGCGCGAATATCATTTCAAAGATGCGTTCTATGGGACTGGATGAAGAGCTGATCAAGGCCCTGTCGGAGTGAAACTGAAGAGGGACAGGCTTGATCGAGCGATAAAGAAGGCGTTTTCGGGCTGCCGCCGGCTGCGGCGGAGCCTGAGGCGCTTTTTTGCTGTGGGAAATATTTGAATGTAAAGAACTCGTAAAGTTTTTTGAGAAAAATACTGTACAAATTTATTGGGATATGTTATAATTAAAATAACATATGTGCAGCAAATGAGCTGCTGCGTTAAGAATTTACTGATCGAGGAAGGTTTTTAGATGGAAATGAATGAGAAGAAAGTGCCGGAGGTCGTTATAAAGCGCCTGCCGAGGTACTACAGATATTTGAAAGAACTGTTGAATCAGGATATAAGAAGAATTTCATCGAATGCTCTTTCTGAGATGATGAATGTCACAGCGTCGCAGATCCGCCAGGATTTCAACTATTTCGGCGGGTTCGGACAGCAGGGGTACGGGTATAATGTCGAGTATCTGATAAATGAGATAGGGAACATACTCGGGCTGAACGATGGCGACACGATGATAATAATAGGCGCCGGGAACCTCGGAAGAGCCCTTGCGAATCATAACTCGTTTATAAAGAGAGGCTTCAGCCTGATAGGCATATTCGACAACGACAACAGGATAGTCGGCTCGAGCATAAACGGGATCAAGGTCAGGTCGGATCAGGAGATCGAGGATTTTGTGCGTGAAAACAATGTGGATATAGCTATCCTGACACTGCCGCGCGCGGCCGTGCACGATATGGCGAAGCGGCTGACGAGCTGCGGCATAAAGGGGATACTCAACTTTTCGTATTCGGAGCTGGAGCTGCCGGAGTCCGTGCCTGTTGAGAACGTGCATCTGTCGGACACGCTCATGACGCTCTCGTACAGGATAAAGCAGCAGAAGGAAAAGAATTGAGCGGCTGACCGCGTGATCTTATCCGGGGCAATACACTCGGATCTCACCGCGATCGTGGTGTGACCGCGAAACGCCGCGTTTTGCGGCCGTTTAAAATGGAATGTTGATTGGAGGATCTATATGGAAGTTATCGCGTTTGTCGGCCCGAGCGGAACGGGCAAAAGTTACCGCGCCGCCATGGTGGCGAAAGAGAACGGAGCCGACGGGATGATAGACGACGGACTGCTCATATCCGACGGGAAAGTGGTGGCGGGAACATCGGCAAAGCGTGAGGCGACGAGGATAGCGTCCGTGAAACACGCCCTGTTCATCCCTCCCGAATACGCTGCCGAGATGAAAAAGGCGATAAAAAAGAGCCGCATTAAAAGGCTCATGATACTCGGAACGTCCGAGGGGATGGCTGTGAAGATAGCGAAGAGGCTCGGCATAGGTCCGGTCGAGCGGTTCATACATATCGAGGACGTCGCGACGCCGGAGGAGATCTCGATGGCGAACCGTATGCGCCTTGAGGACGGAAAGCATGTTATACCGGTCCCGACCTTTGAGATACAGAAGCAGTTTTCGGGATATTTCCTGCATCCGCTGCGCCGCTTTCAGCGCAATCTCGATGTGGAGGAAAAGACCGGTGCCGCAGACAAGTCGATAGTGAGGCCGACATTCTCGTATCTCGGCGATTACGTTATATCCGATGAGGCGCTTATCGAGCTTGCCGTGCATGAGGCGCTCAAGGTGGACGGGATAACGAGGATCAACAATATAAATGTCAGGAAGACGAACCACGGTGTGCACATGGACATAACCGCCACGCTCCGGTATGGCTGCGGCATACAGGATGTGTGCCGTGAGGCGCAGAAGCGGATAAGGAAGACGATCGAATATCTGACGTCGATAAATATGAGGCGCGTGCATTTTCTTGTCAGATCGCTCGATCTCGGCGAGAAAAAAATTTAAAAAATTTTCATAACTATGCAACCTTTTCAGGCTCTCGGAAGTATTATTATAAAAAGGGAGATATCCGTAAAGACGGAGCCCGTATGAAAGGAGCGGGATCTTATGAAAAAGAGATCTGCAAGAGTTATAGGAGCCGTTACGGCGGCCTTGACCTTTGCCGCATCCGTACCGGTATCGTTTGCGGCTGATGCAAATTATGAAGAGCTGATACTCAATGTAAAGAACAGGCTCGCAATACCGGAGAACTACACCGAGTTTTCCAATTCGGGACGCTATGAAAGCGATGGCAGGACGATGTATTCGTTCACATGGTCGACTGCGGACGAGGAGAGCAAGTCGATAAACGTTACCTGCCGCGATGACGGATTTGTAACGTATTATCACACAAATGACGGCGAATACGGGGTCTATGACTCGCTTTCGATGGACGAGGCCAAGGCGGAGAACGCGGCGCGCGATTTTATCGCTGCGGCGGATCCGGAGCTGAGGGACATCGTAAAGCTGGAGCGCAGGGAGGGCTACAGCTTCGGAGGCGTGACCTACAGCCTCAGAGCTGAGTTCTACGGTATAGAATATTATCATACTATCGGAGAGATCACGGTGGGGGAGGATTACCGTATCCGCACCATGAGCGTGGATCTGCTGGAAGTCGCGGAGCCGGACGCGGCGGCGCAGTACATAGGAGCTGAGGACGGGATCGCGGCATACCGTGACAAGATAGGCGTAAGGACCGTCTATAAGACATACCGTAACGAGGACGGAAAGCTTGAGGCGTTCCCGGTATATGAGAGCATAGACGATAAAGCGGTCGATGCTGTAACGGGAAACGTTACCGACATAGGCAAGAGCAATGACAGAGTGTACGCCGACAATGAGTCTGCGGCGGATTCGAGCCTCTCGGGAGGCGGAAGCAGTAACGCGGGATATAAGGAGCTCAATGAGAGCGAGCTGGCGCAGGTCGCAGAGCTGAATGACCTTATAACAAAGGACGAGGCGGTCTTGATCATAGCTGACCGTGTCGGCACGGCTTTTGAGCCGCAGAGCGTGAGCCTTTACAGCGACAGCAATGATAGGTATTATTACTCGCTGTACGCGGAGAACGAGCATTATACGGTAGACGCGCAGAACGGAGACATAATAGGTCTATATGTTACGATAGAAGACGGCGCGAAAGACACAACGAAGCTTGCAGGATACGGATTCGAGGACAGGGATTCGGCTAAGCTGCTCATAGAGATGCTCGCGCCTTCGGACGGTGCGGCGTATGAATACAATGAGGACGGTCAGGAACTCGTTGTCGCTCCGGCAGCAGAGATGGTGAATAAGGCTTCATCGTTCGTATATAAGGTAAACGGCATAGAGGTGGAAAGCGCGGACGCGTATGTGAGCAAGTACTCGGACGGCGGAAGAACAAGCTACAGCGTGAACATAACTCCGCTTGAGGAGTATAAGGGTCTTGACTATGCGTCGCCCGACACATTTGCCGACGTAAACGGGCTTGTATTTGCGGACAGCTCGTATGTGAGCCTCAAATATGCCGATACTCCCGAGAACGGTATCATCCCGGTCTATATAGCGGAGCCGTTCATGAAGAACGCGGTCAGCGGGGCGGATGTTGACTACAGGAACGAGGAATACGATCCTGACGGTATAGAGTATTCGGACATAAGCGGACATTGGGCAGAGGATACGGCGCTGAAGCTTGCCGCCGCGGGTATAGGATTCAAAGGCGGAGAGCTGAGACCGGATGAGCCGGCGCAGGCGGCGGACGCGAAGGAGCTTATAGAGGAGATATACGGCGACAACGGCGCGGTCGAAGAAGTAAGTGACGGCAGCGCGCCGCTGACGAGACTTGAGGCGGCGGAGATCATCATAAAATGCGAGGGCCTCGAAGACCTTGCGGCGATGGACATATACGCGCAGCCGTATACAGACATAACAGAGGATTACGGTATCACAGCGATACTTAAGGGTTACGGCGTGATAGACGGAACAGCGTCGGAGTTCAGACCGAACGACATGCTCACGAGAGCGGAGCTGCTGCAGATGATCTACAACACGCTCGTGAGATTTAACGGATAACATATCAGGAGAATATTTTATGGAGATCAGGACCAAACATGATTATGAAGAGCTTTTGAAAGCGGTCACAGAGCCGGTGCGCGGGATGCTTCAGGAGAATGTGAGCAGACCGCGCGCCGGCAGCTCCGCGGCGTGGTATTCTGACGCTGCGGCGGAGACGGAGACATTTGCGCGCCCGCTGTGGGGGCTTGTGCCTCTATGGAAAGGCGGCAGCTGCCGCGATCTGGCGGATCTGTACCTTGAGGGCATAAAGGCCGGGATCGATCCGGATTCGGACGGGTACTGGGGCGAATGCGGCGACTGTGATCAGGCGTATGTCGAGATGGCGGCCATGGCATACGGTATCCTAATGGTGCCGGAAATACTTTGGTATCCTCTTTCGGACAAGGAGAAGGAGAATTTCAGGACCTGGCTTTGGCAGATAAACACTCATGCCGTGTGCGACAGCAACTGGAGGTTTTTCAGGGTGCTCGTGAATACGGCGCTGAAGCATGTCGGAGAGGGATACAGCGATGAAAGGCTCGCGGAGGATCTTGCTCGGTTCGATGATTTCTATCTTGGCGGCGGCTGGTATATGGACGGGCCGCAGCACCAAAAGGATTATTACATATCCATGGCGATCCATTTTTATTCGCTGATATACGCGATGTTCGAAGATGACGTATACGCGGAGAGATTCAGGGAGAGAGCGGAGATCTTCGCGAAGGACTTCATCTATTGGTTTGCGGATGACGGGGCGGCGCTGCCTTACGGACGGTCGCTCACTTACAGATTCGCGCAGGCGGCGTTTTGGAGCATGTGTGTCGCGGCGGATGTGAGACCGTTCGATATTTCGGTTATGAAAGGGATAATATCGCGCCATCTTGAGGACTGGATGAAGGCGCCGATACTCGACAACGGCGGCGTGATGTCGATCGGATATAAATATCAGAGTCTTCTCATGGCGGAGCACTATAACGCGCCGGGATCTCCTATGTGGGGACTCAAGGTGTTCGCGGTGCTCGCGCTCGATGACAGCCACGAGTTCTGGAGCGCGGAAAAGGCGCCGCTCCCGGAGCTTGAGAGCTTCAGGCTGATGCGCCGCGCCGATATGCTCGTGCAGAGAAGCGGCGGCGAGGTGTACGCGTATCCGGCGGGGACACATGACGCGCTCGGATGCGGACATATACCGGAGAAGTATCTGAAATTCGTGTACTCGACGAAATTCGGCTTCAATGTTCAGTTCAGCGATCTGTCGATACAGGAGGCGTGCGGCGACAATATGCTCGTTTTCGATGTCGGCGGAGTTTTCTGCGAGAGACGTTTCAATTACAGCTTTTCGCTGAGCGAGAGCGGGCTCGTTATAAACTGGTCTCCCATGCGCGGGATAAGGGTCTCGACAGAGCTGACGGTGTACAGGACGGAGGACGGAACGACAAGGCACAAAAGGGTGCATAGGGTCGAATCGGAATTTGACTGCTTCGCGTATGACGGCGGTTTCGCGGTCGCGTGCCGAGACATGGACGAATGCGTGTCGGGCGCGGAGGGCGCCGAGGCGTGGGCGAGGAATTCTTTCTCCGAATGCCGCGTGGTATCGGAGAGCGGCGGCGCGGGAACAGTCGCGGTATCATCGCCGAACACGAATCTTTTGTATAATAAGACTGTCATACCGACGCTGCGTTACCATGTGCGCAGGGGCGTGAATGTGTTTGAGACTGTGGTGGAGACGAAATAGGATATTATGCCGGGGATGCTTTCCCCGGCTTTTTTTATGCAAAAACCATAGTGTCTCTATACAGTAACATGGAGACACATATTGACACGAGAAGAATAATTTGTTATAATATAAATGATATTCGACAGTAAACAATGTTAATGCCGGGTATTTTTGATTTATGGTTGATTTGGCTGATTTTCCGGTGTTGTTTTAAGAATATTTCGGCGCGTTATTGTCTGTGCCGGCTATCATGAGGATGGAGTGGAATAATTGACTGCGGGGAAATACATAAAGACTTTGTTGGAAAAGAAAGATGTATCGATAACAGAGTTGTCCAAAAAGATGGGACTGAAAAGCAGAAGCACATTTTACAGATTGTTTGATGATTACTACAGCAGAGAAAAGACATGCGAGATCATAGACGAGATAGTCAAGTATATAGAGCTTACCGATGAGGAAAAAAATTATCTCGATGTGAGATTCGGAAGCGACCGCGTGAGCTCGTTTTTCAAGAAAACGAGACGGATACTTTCAAAATGCTATGACGGCAGTCTTGAAGGCGGGTATGCGGTGAATACTCCCCGAGGAGAGATGAAGCTAATATCCGAGATGAAAAAGCACTGTGAGGGCGAAGTGACCGTCTTTATGGTCAATGTGGACGATGAGCGCGTGATAGGCGATATATCCGCGCTGCTTGAATGGAGCGGCAGCGTAAAGGTATATAATTACATAAAACTGCGCAGCCACAGGATAATGACAGCCTATGAGCTGTTCTCGCTGATATCGCTATGGCGGTTTCCGAGCTATACGCCGGTGATAAGCGACTTTTCCGAATACAAGGGACTGTGTATGCTGACCGCTCATAAAGGAAAATATAATTATCTCAGTGTTAACATAACCAAGGGTCATGACTGTTATGTAGACACGCCGATCACAAGGGATATGTACGATTATCTGATGGCGAACAACGGATACTTTGTGGAAACGGGCGAAACACTCAGGACGAGCGTCAGCAAAGTGTCGGATTACATAGATCTTGTTGAAAACAGTATTGAGCTTTTGTATAAGGATGATATGTTCTTCAGCGAGGGAGCGCCGTGCTTCGGGACGTTGTCGTTCGACATATTGTACGATATGTTCAAGGATATAAACTATTTTGGTTTTCCGTATGACCATGTATATGTCCAGCGGCTTATCGATCTTTTCAAAGAGCGTGAGAGCTTTGAATCGGGCTCCGACGCGTATGAAAGAAGAGTGCTGCTTGATCATGAGCATGTAAAGCACATGATGAAGACAGGTATAGCGTTTGACCATCTTGACGCGTTCAAGTCCATGTCGGCGGCGCAGTGCAGACTGTTTTTCGGACGTTTGCTGAGATGTGTGCGTGAGCAAGGGAATTACAAGATAAGGTTCATAAAGCGCGACAGGATAAAGGCGCCGTATGTCTGCAGCGGCAGCGGTGTGCTGTATCTTTACGGGCGCGGAGATGATATGTCGGACGGGAGCTCCATGTTCCTAAAGAGGAGCTGTATCCGTGATATAATGAAAGATTTTACCGGGTATGTGTGGGATAATTTCACGTATTCGGATGAGGAGTCAATAAAAAAACTTGAAACGATGATCAATGAATATCTGGTGTGACGGGCTGACGCCCCCTGTGTTCATTTTATTACGTTAATAATTTTTTCTGTAAGCCATGTCTGTCTTGTGAAAAAATTATTATATACGCGCAAATCCGATGTTGGCAAAGCGGCGTGATCACTGTTTTTCTTGATAAGGGACAGGCCGTGAAAACGGCGGCGTTTTTTTAAAAAGGATGCAATTATAACTAATGGGCAGGATGCTCCCTTATTTGAGTTATAGCCGCAGGGTCACCTCACCGCAGCTGTATAATCATCGTGTCTTTGCGGCGGCGCGGGCCGCATTCCTGTAGTCAAAAAGTCCCCCGGGGTCGGTTTCGGGGGACTTTTTGCTGTGCTCGTATGAGATTTTAAACCGCGGCGGCCGGTGCCGCGTCGCGTTTCGGGAATTTGCGGCGCAGTATGAAATAGAAAATAAGATGCGCTGCAAACGTTATCACCCATGAGACCGGATACGAGAGATAGAGCGACGCGGGCGTGTGGAACTGCGGCAGTTGGAATATCGTAGCTACCCAAACTATACGCAGCGCGCAGGAGCCGAGGAGCGAGACTACCGTCGGCGTTATGGACGCGCCCATGCCTCGTATGGATCCGACTATGCAGTCCATCATCCCGCACAGGAAATATGTAGCGCACACGTATTGCAGGCGCTGATAGCCCGCGTCTATGACCTCGGGAACGTCGGAATATATGCCGAGGAGCGGACGGTACAGTATGAATATGCCTATGCCGAGCGCGAGCCCCACAGAGACCTCGCACGCTTCGGCGGTCACCATTATTTTGTTTATGCGCGAATATTTTCCGGCGCCCATGTTCTGCCCCGTAAATGTGAGCGCCGCCTGGTTGAACGCGTTCATCGCCACCCATACGAAGCCCTCGAGGTTCGCGGCGGCTGCGTTGCCCGCCATGACCGTGGCTCCGAACGAGTTTATGGACGACTGTATAACGACGTTCGAGAGCGAGAACACCACGCCCTGTATGCCGGCGGGGATACCTATCCGGAGTATGCGCTTTACGGTCGGCCCGTTCGGTCTGAGACGCCTGAGACTGACCTTGAACGCGCCCTTTTCGCGCATGAGCGCGCGCATTATAAGTCCCGCCGATATGAACTGCGAGATCACCGTTGCGAGAGCGACGCCGAGAACGTCAAGATGGAAACCGATGACGAACACAAGGTTTAGCACGACGTTTATCATACCCGCCGAGAACAGATAATAGAGCGGCCGTTTTGTGTCACCCTTGGCGCGAAGTATCGCGCTTCCGAAATTGTATACCATCATAGCCGGCATACCGAGAAAGTATACGCGCAGATAGAGCGCCGAAAGACCGAGTATCTCATCCGGGGTCTGCATCAGCTCAAGTATCTGTGTCGCGAACAGCAGTCCTATCACCGTTAGCAGCAGACCGCTTATTATGCCGAGCGAGATAGACGTGTGTATCGTCATTTTCAGTCTGCCGTGCTTGCCCGCGCCTATGAGCTGGGCGGCCAGCACGTTCGTTCCTGTCGAGAGACCAAGGAACAGGTTGGTCATAAGATTGATCAGCGACGTGTTGGAGCCTACGGCGGCGAGCGCGTTTTCTCCCGCGAACCTGCCGACGACGATAACGTCCGCCGCGTTGAACAACAGCTGCAGGATGCTCGACGCCATGAGCGGCAGAGCGAACATCAGCATAGACGGCAGGAGCGCCCCGCCGCACATATCGATCTCAGATCTTCTTTTTGACATTGTAAAATTCACCTCGGGTATAATTGTAGCACAAAGCTAACTTGCAGTCAATAAGGCGGGGGAGAAAAATTGCGGATCAAATATATATGATATTTGTGCATTTGTAAGTGACAGCGTGATGCTTTCAGCGTGGGGCAGCTTTGCAAATCCATTGATGATAATATATCATATACCCGGAATGAGCCGGACCATCGCGGAGGAAGCTCACGGAGCTTCGAAATATGGCTGCGGTATATGGAGCTGGCAACGGTCTGTTTTTGAATAGATGACGAAATTGTAAATTTTTCGATTTAGGTATTGACATATAAGTTAAAAGATCGTATAATAATACTGTAAGAACGGGCAACGGCGAGTGTCCGTTAGAGCGTTGATGTGAAGGATTGTGTCAGCATGCAGTGCTTCACGGAGCTCTCGATGGGTTGTATGTGCAGACCGCCAGCTGACTTTATGCGCGCATGACGTGCAGACAGAAAACATTCAGAGCCCTGCCTTTTACCGGCGGGGCTTTTCTTTTTGCACGGAGGAAAACGAGCGTTGCTTTAGTACAGAATTATTCGCGCAGCATTGTTACAGATTCGGTCCGGTCAGATAATTTATATGTCTGCGGTATCTTTTGGGGATGTTTATGGGGACTTCATCATAACCGATCTCCTTGAGGAATTTTGTTATAATGTCAATACCATTATTGTAGAATTGAGTTATACGTTTTTCTTTGTTGACTATCCCTTTATAGTCAGGAGGGCATACGAAGGTCCAGTCGGCTCCTTCGTCATCGAAGATGATCCTGAAATACTTGTCGATGTCGGATCTGTCAAGAGCCTTTGAGAGAAGGATGTGATGCTCAAAACCTTCGTCAAGCAGCGATACAACGGCATGTGAACCGTCATGCGCTATCACAGCCATCAGAGGCTCGTCATCATGATTTATGAATTCCTTCTTGTCGGTATCGCTGCCGTAGTATTTTATTATATCCATGTATATCATCCTTTCGTTGATCTTTTTGATCGACAGTGAAAAAGCATATTTGATCGAGTCATGCGCATTACTCGCTTTTAAATACATAATATCACAAAATCAACATAAATGCAATAAAAAACATTGTGTGTCCGTGCATGATTATTGAGCATTGTCTTTTTAACTCACCTGTGTTATAATAAACATAAGAAAATTTATTCTATTATATGGAGGAAGATATGCGGAAATTTATTTCATGGAACGTCAACGGGCTCCGCGCCTGTATGACGAAGGGATTTGAGGAGTATTTCAAGGCGGCGGACGCGGACGTGTTCTGTCTGCAGGAGACGAAGCTGCAGGAGGGGCAGATAGATTTCGCGCCCGAGGGGTATTACTCGTATTGGAACTATGCCGAGCGCAAGGGATATTCGGGGACGGCGGTGTTTTCGAAGCGCGAGCCCGTGGCTGTGAGATACGGCATAGGCGTGCCGGAGCACGACACGGAGGGACGCGTGATCACTCTTGAGTTTGACGATCTCTATTTCATAACGTGCTACACGCCGAACTCGCAGAGCGAGCTGAAAAGGCTGGATTACAGGATGGAGTGGGAGGACGCGTTCCGCGGATATCTGAAGAGCCTTGACGCGGAAAAGCCGCTGATCATGTGCGGCGATCTCAATGTCGCGCACAAGGAGATAGATCTTAAAAATCCGAAGACGAACCGCAGGAACGCCGGGTTCACCGATGAGGAGCGCGCGAAGTTCACGGAGCTGCTTGACGCCGGGTTCACCGACACGTTCAGATATTTTTATCCCGACAGGGAGGGGATATACTCGTGGTGGTCGTACAGGTTCAAGGCGCGCGAGAAGAACGCGGGATGGCGTATCGACTATTTTGTGGCGTCAGACAGACTGCGTGACCGCCTCGTTTCGGCGGATATACACACCGATGTGCTCGGCTCCGACCATTGTCCGGTCGAGCTTGTGATAGAGTGATAACGGAAGATACGCGGAGGGTTATTTGATCTAATAGGTAATTGATGCAACTGGAGGAGGTGTGATGGGATATGAGGAATGTGATAAAGCCTTTGATACCGGCGGCGGTGTGTATAATGGGCGCGATGTGCGCCGCTACGGCTCACGCGGAGGTCATAGGCGGCGTGCTGGCGACCGATATAGGCGCGGTAATAGACGATATGCCTATCCGGTCGTACAATATTGACGGCAGCACATACATAGTTGCAGAGGATCTGAGGAGCTATGGGTTCGATGTGGTCTGGGACGGCGATGCGCGGACGCTCGACATCTCGCCGAACGGCGCGGAGCCGCACTGCGGCATGACCGCGGATGAGATAAATGTATTCACCGATGATATAAACGTGGGCGAAAGGCTGTTTGACATATACAGCAGCGATATAGTGACGCGCGTCTGCGGCGACACGGTGCAGGGAGCCGCGATAGACGGTGTGACGCTCATAAAGCTGCGCGAGCTTGAGCGGTGCGCGTATATCGGATTTGATGAAAAGTACCGCATAGCTTCGGCGGAGGTGACGCGGCACAGGACGGAGAAAGCGTATGAGGCGGCGGACAAGGACACGATAGATCTCGGTGGCGGCAGGATATACACCGGCGAGACGGAAAACGGTGTCCCGCACGGAACCGGCAGGATAACGGAGACCGGTTCGCGGCTGCTTTACAGCACTTATGGGCGGAGCATGTATCCGTTAGCGGAATATAAGAGCGACGAGAACTATGTGAACACGTATACGGGACACTTCGAGAACGGAGTGATGGACGGTATGTTTTTCACGGAGTTTGAGCCTATAGTCTATTTAAGATCAAACTATTATAATTCGGGCGAGGAATTTCTCGGCAGAGCGGCGGCGGCGGAATATTACAGCGGCGGAACGCTCATGTCATCATCCATGAGCATAACGGTGAACGCGCCAGAGCTTATAAGCACATACAAAGTGCCGTTCAAAGGAGGATATTACACATATACGGACGAAAACACATATAAGTCAAGATATTTCTTCAACAGGATAGGCGACACGGAAAGCGGTTATATAGAGCCGTCTGAAAACAGGCTTTACGGGCTGTTTTCGGAGTCGGTCGATGTCAACAATAACCTTCTTAGACATATATACCGGGAGGACGGCGTGCGTTTCGTGAGCTGCGGCATGGAGACTTCGTTTGTATATGCGGTTTCCGAGGACGGGGATCTGTATATTTCATATTTGTATGAGAGCGCGCCGGTCTCGGACGCGACATTCAGGCAGCCGGTGTATATCAGGCGGAATATCAGTGAGTTCAATATGTCACTCACATCATATATCGATCTTAAAGCCAGCAAGCTGCTCGCGCGCGACGGCAAGCTGTATGTGATAACGGATGAAGAGGGGATGGACGATCAGCGTGATATCCTTGCGCGCGAGAATGTGAAGGAGATCGGAGACTCGCTGTACCTTGCGAATGACGGCAGTCTGTACAAGTTCTGCGGCAGCGGCAGCAGGATCGAGGGTGACGCGGAGGATGACATTCTCATAGACACGAATGTCACGCGGATGGATGAAAACGGATATATCAAGAACGACAAAACAGCGTGGTATGTCCCGCTCGATATCAATCATGAAATAGACGGCGAGACGGTGCAGATCGGTGAAAACGCTGTGGATATATGCGCCATGATCGGAAGCGCGGTATATGTGACGGAGAGCGGCGAGGTGTTCTACTGCGATATAATGAACGGGAATAAAGAAAAGATCGCCGATAACTGCGTCAAAGCCAAGATGAGCGGCAGCCGGATCAGTGTTCTCGGCAAAAACGGCAGCCTTTACGTGATGAAGATCACATCTGACGGTATCGGAGAGCCGGAAAAGAGGCTGGACGATGTGAAAGACTTTTCAGCCGGCGGAACGGCGGCTGTGACGAATGACGGAAGGCTTTGGCACATGCGGGAGGATAACGGATACGCGCCCGCGGAGCTGTTCGCGCATAGGGCGAATGAGATAAAACAGTGAATAGAGTCTAAGGAGGTACCGGATATGGCAGCGATGAAAAAAATACTTAAAACAGTTCCGCTCGCGGCGGTGTGGATAATGGGTACGATGTGCATCGGCGCTCACGCGGAGGCGGATATAGCCATCGGCGAATATATACAAATGGGCAGCTATGCCGGTAAGCCTATAGTCTGGCGGTGCGTGGCGGAGGATGATAACGGCTCGCTCATGCTTTCCGACAAGATAATATGCGATAAGCCGTTTGACGCCGCGGGCGCGGCGGAAGGCGGCTCTCACGCGCGCGGAGTAAGCGGAGGAAGATGGAGCGAGATTCGGATGGAGTACGGCTCGAATTACTGGGGCGACAGCAATATCCGATGCTGGCTGAATTCCGCGTCAGCGGCGGGCGGCGTGGAATGGAAGTGCCAGAATCCGCCGGTCGCGGAGAATATCAGAGCGAACGGAAAAGGCGACACTCACGCGTACAGCGATGAGGCGGGATTTTTGAGCAATTTCACGCCGGAGGAGCTTGGAGCGGTAAAGACGGTGACGCAGAAGTCGATACTTTACGAAAATGAATATGATCCGGAGAATAAGGCGGAAAATCCTCACAGATTCAACTCGTACACGCCGCTCATCGTGCAGAATTATGACACGGCATACGGTGAGGATGTGACCGACAGGATGTTTTTGCTTGATATAAAGCAGGTGAAGGCGGTATATGATAATCTCGGTGATTACTATCTGCCAGACAGGACGACGCTGGACGGCGGCTTCGGCTATGAATATTGGCTCAGAACGCCTATGTCTTTGATACCGTACAGCACAAGGACAGTATGCAGGGATGGTTCCGAGGAATGGGCGCCGGAGGGGACAACGAAAGTTTATATATACGGCGGACATGTTGAGTGCAATTACGCATTTGTGGCGACTGTGGGGGTGAGGCCCGCGTTCTATCTTGACCGGGATAACGCGGTGTTCGTCTCGGGCTCGGGCAGCGCGGAGGATCCGTATATCGTGAGCAGCCAAGAGGCGTCGCCTCTGGTGTCCGACTGGGCGCTTCCGGTGTTATCCGAATATGATGACCGGTACGGTATATCGGAGCTTGGCATAGGCGATTACAGGCAGAGCATCACGCGCGAGGATTTCTGTGAGCTTGCATATCATACCCTTGTCTCGGAGGGAGCGGAGCTAACGGCGCCGGAACATGCCGTTTTTGCCGACACCGACAATGAAAAGGTCGCCGCGCTCAGCGCCGCGGGCATAATAAAGGGAAGAAGCGAGACCGAGTTCATGCCCGGCGACAATATCACGCGCGAGGAGGCGGCGGTGATACTGTGCAGGCTGGCGGGATACATCGGCAGGGATATACCGGCCGCGGAGGACACGGCGGCATACGAGGATGAAGCGGAGATCTCCCCGTGGGCTGTGAATGAGGTCATGGCGATGAAAGCGATGGGCATAATGACAGGCGTGACAGCCGGGGAATTCATGCCCCGCGGCACCTACACTGCGGAGCAGGCGGTCACGACCATGCTGAGAGTGTTTTGACAGAGAAAAACGGCTCGGTCCCCGGGAAGGGGGCCGAGCCGTTTGCTTTGGAGCCGGTCACCGGCTGCCTAAATTATTAGTTAGTCTCAAATTCCAGTATAGTCTGAACCTTTACGGTCCTTGCAGCCGATGCTTTTATTTGACCGGTAGGATCAAGCGCCGCAGTGTTCATATTGTACGCCGCGTTGGTATACATTGATGTATTGAGCGGCTGCGCGCCTGTGCTGATAAGATCCTCGAAATACGTTATGTTCATTTCGGGAGTTTCATATTTTATCATGATCTGCACACCTCCTTGGATCAGTCTATGTAAGTTGCTTGTGATGCGCCGTCCGAGCTGTAAAGTTCGGTTGGAACGTATGTGTCGCCTTGATCTGTGTAGACGGAGTTGCTGCCGTCAAGGGTACCATCAACGCCCGTTGTGTCATTCGTTTCCTTGAATCCGGCTGTCGCATTCGGGGCATAGAGGTTATCGATGATCAGTCCGAATACCACAGAGCCGTCAGTTGTTATGACCGTGTTGTTTTCGGTGTAAAAACGGAACTCTCTGTTGGCATCCTCTCCGGAAGCTTTATATATAGCACCGGAGTTATATTGGACCGGAGCCGAGTCCGCTATACCTACATCGTTTTGAAGATGCGGATACTTCTTCGCGTCAGGTTTGCCATCCACGATTTCCTCGTCAGGCACTTTTATGAATGTTCTGCTTACAGGTACCTTGACCGTCCACACTCCGCTGATGCATTGTGAACTTCCGTCAAATTCACGTTCTGTGAAGAACCCTGTGGCGATCGTGTTGCCGTACAGCTTTCCGCCGTATGCCGCGTTTGAATAATCTGTACCGCTTACTGTTCCGTGACCGGTGGCGATACCTTTTTCAGAGAGCTTTTCTGCTGCTTCTTCATCCTGCGCTACCACGGACAGGTTGGGGGTTATCTCGGCCTCTTCGAATTGAACGTGTATGGTAAAATCTCGGCTTCCATTGAAGCGGGCTGTGTATGTACCATTTTTATTATCGAAACCGGACGGGATCTGTATAGGTCCGATCTTGTCCCCGTTATCATTTTCATACTCATACCACCATGAAACAACTTTGTATCCCGGCTTGGGATCTGCTTTTACAGTAAATTCTGTTCCCTGATCGACCTGCGCTGTTTTATCGTCACCGTCAGTATCTGTCTGCTCACCGGAAACCGAAACAGAAACGGTTCCTCCCGCGTCATCGTCATGGCTGACTTCGCTGTCCGCCACATGCTTTGTACACGGCTGTACAGTCACGGTGTGGGTATATACGGCGCGCAGCAGGATAGCGTATTTGTCGGCGTTTTCTTCGAGTTTTATGTGTTCATTGCTGCCTGTGGCGTTATCGGCCAGCGTAAATGTATGAGTTACGTTGTCATATGTTATTGTGTGGTTTTCACTTACTGTGATATGGTGTGAATCCTCGCCGTTTGAAGCGAACACTTCCCAGTGCCGGAATGTATTGCCGGACAGGCTCGGCGGCAGTTTTTGTATTACTTCATCATTTAAATTTGCAAATTCATAAGTGTCATTCATACCTTCTGGAAGCTTGCCGCCGTTTGGATCGTAATAGACTTCGGCGATCCTTGAGCACATCAGATGCACATTCTTTGCCTCGTCCATTGTCAGCGTAAGCGTATAGCTCCCGTCTTCATTTTTTTTGAAGAAAGCCTTATTTTCGGGCGTTTTATAATCACCGTTTATCTCCGCACCCATAAACAGGTAATCATCCTTTAAACCTATATTTATCGTAACAGTTGAGTCCTTTTCGGCGCGGCCGGTGTAGGCGTTGTTTTCAGCTGCCGTTGCGTTGGAGATGCCTCCGCCGTTTATCGTTCCTTTAACTCCGTCCATTGCCGTTACTATAAGCGGATACTGTACGGCGAATGTGATGTTGTCAAGACAATTGCCGCGGTTGTATGTGTTTGAGCTTTGTGTGGCAGCCGTAAGAGGCGTGAAAGCGAACGTTGTTGCATCCTGCCCCGCCGGTACAGTGTATGTGCCTGCGCGCTGTACCCAATCTTCATAGCTGTCCGTTATTATCCAGCATTTCCATTCCTGTGTATGCTCATTGGTCCTTTTTTTGCTCACAAGACTGTCATCTATAACTGTGGTTTCCTCTGTTATGGGCTTGGAATATACCGTTTGTTCCGTAAGCTGATTATTGGGCTGCAGATCATTATAATTGGGGACCAGCAGTTGTGCCATCGCCATAAACAGATCCTCGCTCGCAGTATCACTATCTTTCTTTTTCAAACTGCCCTGCTGCATAGGACCTATGAACAATGCCATCGTGTCATTTCCGTTATTTCCCTCGGTGTACCTGGCTCTGTGCATAAGCGACCAGCTCAGCACACTGCCCGGCTCTGTCGATATGTTTTGGTACAGCGATGCGCGCTCCTCCGCAACGAGCTCGGCAAACTGATCACGGCTTGCCGCGTTCGGTTTCGAGACGGGGGAGCCCTGATGCCAAAATGCAGCTATGTTTGACGCATTATCGGTTTCGAGTTCCACACGCCCATCGGAAGATGTCGTTTGCCAATAGAATCCATCATGAGATGGAGTTTCGTTTCGAGACGCGTGATCAAATATATCCGTGCTCGTAACGAGCCATGGATTATTAGTCTGGAACGATATATCTGTTCCGTCGCCCTGTTCGATCGTATACGTTGTATCATCAACCGTATAACTGTCATGGGGGCTGCTTAAATTGCCTACGATGCTTTCCACCTTAGGCCATTCAAAATCGCCGTTCATGATACGGTCCGGAAGAGCTTCCGTATCCGTTTGCACGGCATCCACCCTTGTCTCTGCTGCCTGTCCTTCTGCGTACACGCTTACAGGTGAAAACGGCGATAGCGCCGAGAAGACTGCTGCTGCCGCTGTTGTCACACCTATCAAGCCGCGAATGAATCGTTTATGATCCATTGTGCATCATCTCCTTTTTCATATTTTTTTTATGCGCCGAACTGTTCTATACAGGTCAGCTTTAAGTACAAAATATATATCCGGTCAAAATTGCCGAGAATGAATGATCCGAGCTTAGGCTTTTCAGCCTGACGTCGGATCATATTACCGCGGAGGTGGGTGGGAAAATAAGAAGATAGCCTCCGCGATATGAATGTTGCTGATGGGTCTTATCTATGCGGCAATTTTGGACCGGATATGACGATCACATACAGGATTATATATCGTTAATGTTTAAAATGTGTATGTGACTTTAATCATTATACCATGGGTGGGAGACTGCGTCAATATCCTAAATTGGAAAAGATTATCGTTTTCAAAAAAATCGGAAATTTGCACAAAACAGGTAGAACGCATTTTACATTTATATAACATTTTATTTACAAACGATCCATAAGAAAATATGGTATATGGTGTATCCGCAAGTGTTTTCAACAATATATAGTAGTTGACAAACACATCGTAATAAGGTATAATGTAAACTATACTAAAGTTTACAATACCGCTGAGACGGGGATCATGGAGGTGCTTTTTTATGGGACCTAAAACAAGGGATATTTGCCTTTGCGGCGTGTTCGCCGCGCTCATCGCTGTGGGGGCGTTTATAAAGATACCTATACCGGTGTGCCCGATAACGCTGCAGACGCTGTTTGTGGCTATGGCGGGGCTTATCCTCGGGAGCAGGCGCGCGGCGCTTTCGGTCGCGGTCTACATAATAGTCGGTCTGCTCGGCATACCGGTGTTCACACAGGGCGGAGGCATAGGCTATGTGACGGTGCCGACATTCGGATACATCATCGGATTCTGTGCCGGAGCGTTCGTTACGGGGCTTATCGCCGAGAGGAAGGAGGAACCGTCCTTCACGCGCCTTTTTCTGGCGTCGCTTGCGGGACTGTTTTTCGTCTACGCTTTCGGGCTCGTGTATTATTATTTTATAAGCAATTACGCGGCGGGGAACGAGCCTATCGGGCTTTATAAGCTGTTTGTGTTCTGCTTCCTTTTGACGCTCCCCGGCGATATTGTGTCGTGCGCGGCGGCGGCTCTCGCCGCGCGTCACGCCGCTCCGGTCATAAGACGCATGAGCGCGAGATGACCGGAGCGTCCGATGCGCCCGGCGATGGGGAAAGCGTATAGCTATTTGGCTTTATCCGCTCTGAGGGGTCCGTGTTTTCTGACGCGGACCCTTTTTTGCGCCGTGACGCGGATGATCGTGTCATATCCGCCCGTGATGTGAATATAATTTACTAAATAACATTCTCGGGGTGGTGTTCCATGAGTTTTAAAGCATTGTTTAAAGGCGCGCTTTTTGCGTGTATCATAGCGGCGGTGTTCCTTTTGATATTCGCCGTACTCGTTTACTTCGGAGCTGTAGACGAGCGGATAGCGTCGATAGGCGCGTTTGCGGGCATGGCTGTCGGCGGATTTGTGGGCTCGCTTGTGGCGGTGGGCACCGCGGGCCATGCGCCGCTCATAAACGCGCTTGCGGTGAGCCTCCTCTGCTCCGCTGCCGCGGCTGCCGCCTCCGTCTGGGCGAGCGGAGGGTTCGAGCCCGGAGCGGGGCTGTTCTCCGTCTTCGCCTGCCTTTTCGGCACCGGCATCCTCGGCGCGCTTTTCGGGCGCAGGGCATGACTTCTCGTGTGCCGCCCACGCGGGGGATAGGTTTGCGGAAGACGGCCGCGCGGAAGAGGGACGCGTGGGGGAGAGCTGCGCGTGGGATGTCTGCGCGGATGCGCCGCCGCTTGGATACGCTGGGGATGGATGCGCGGAAGATGGCTGCGCGGATGCGCCGCTACTTGGCTGCGCGAATGCGTCGCTGACGAGGCTTCGGCGCACCGCCGCTACCGCGCGGCTGCATATCTTGCGCGGAGTGTCCTCGTTCGCGCCGGTGTCGAGCGCGATGACGTACCATTTCCTGCCCTTCAGATACCGCTCCCTTAGCAGATCTTCGGCGATGGGATCGGTTATCAGCCCGAGCAGCCGCTCAAAATCCTTCTTCAGGGACTCATGCTCGGCTGCCTCCTCTTTCGTGAGAGCGCCGCGCAGGCTCCTTTTCGTCAGGAAAAACAGCCGTTTCAGATCTTTGTCGCTCATATGGCTCTTCTCCTTTTCATACCGAGGCTGAACTCTTCGTCGGTCTTGAAAAAGACACAGCCGCGGCACTGGTCGTATATATTTTCCGCCGAATAGAAATCTTTCAGCGCGTTGCACATAACGGTCTTGCCGTTGTTAAGATAAAAGTGACAGTCGAGCCGTCTTCCGAACTCGTCGGTCGATGGTATCGGCTCATCCATTTCGTATACAGTTTTGTTCATGATGATCCTCCTTTTCATTTTCGCGCGGGGCTGCCGCTTTGGACTGCTGGCGAAGCTCATCCCGCGGCGTGCCGGTGCGCGTCTTCGGGCATGGGTATCGGCGGGAACTTCGTCTGTTCAGAGTCCCGGCAGCCCCGCTCGGGCTTATTCGGCATCTTTAGGTGCCTTTTTTTGTTTATCGAATGCCAAATGCGGCTGTGGTCACAAATTCTCGTATCCGTCGGGGCCGATCGAGCCGGTCCAGTTAACGGTGAAGATATGCTCGGTCTCGCGCGCGGCTTTCCCGGCGCGGGCCTCCGTCATGATCTCGTAGATCTTTGCCGGGAGCGGCATGAATCCCGATGTGTCATGCTTTATGAATTCCACGAGCGCCCGCCAGACATCGCCCGCCGGTTCATCTCGGAATACCGACAGCCATATCGACGCGATACGCCTCTTTTCCTCGGCGCAGAGCCTGCGCGGATACAATGCGGAAAGATGTTCTATGATGCTCAGCGCGTCCTTATCCTGCATTGCCGTCACCTCCCTTCGTTTTTTGGGCTGTCGCTTTTAGCGCGGATCTCTCATACGCCGTAGGGAAGTCCAAGTCCCAATGCGGGCTCGGGATTTTGCGGCGGAGCGTATCTGTCTTTGGGCGGAGCATAGCCGCCTTTCAGCGGATACAGATGCAGCCATGAATTCATCACCGATCTGTCCACTATCCGTTTCTGTTCCGTTCTGTCGCTCGTTATCGAGCTGAGACGCTCCATCACAAGATCCATTGACGCTCCCGTAAGGGGTCTTCCCAGTTCTGCCCTCATATCCGCGAATATCTTTATAGACCTGTCAAGAGAGCTGTCTCCTGTCTTTTTCACACATACATACCCGCTCTTATGTATGTTGTTCTTATCACTGTTTTTCTTGCTCCTGTTATTCTTACAACTGTTATTCTTAGTGACTGTTTCACCGGAGCCCGTTCGTTCAGACACGGTTCGACCGGCTTCGGCTGCACCGGCGCCCGTTCTCTCCTCCGAAAAAGAAGCGGTCACGCCGCGCTGCTTTGTGAGGATGTACCGATTGTTCACGAATCTGCCGTTGCTCCTGCCGGCCGCGAGCTTGATGTAGCCGTAACGGCGCAGTGACGCTATGTATTTTGTGACTGTATTTTTGTTGATGCCGAGCTCGTGGCTTATCAGGCTCCTCGACGGGTAGCATGAGTCTTTCCCGCCGGCGTATGTGCACAGATACGCGTAAAGAGCCTTTTCTCCTATGCTCAGTCTGCTGTCGCACATCGCGCTTTTGTATATTATCCCATATCCTTGTTCTTTCCCTTTCATATGCCCTCCTTCCGCGGCATTTCCCCCCGTGACGGGGGATGCCGCCGTCTCTATAATTCGAATGTGTATTCACCGCGGACAGATTCGGCTATCGCGCGGTCGGCTTCATCTCTGCATCCGGTGCAGTATATGTCGCCGTCAATGTCATAGTACTCGTCCCCCTCGGTTATCACCGCGCCGCAGCTTCGGCAGATCAGGCGGTCGGAAAAGCTGTCTTCTCCGTAGTGCCCGGTCTTTTGCTCGTCTATCATCCGCGTGAAACGCGGGTCGGACAGCGGACAGATCATCATTTGCCGCGCCCCCTCTCCTCCGCTCGGTCGGCAAGCAGATATTCAAGCTCCATCTCCGGGAAAAACGCGTCGCGCAGAGCCACAAGCTCTCCGAATGTGAGCTCCGTTTCGCCCGCCAGAGCCTCCGCGGCATAGCTTTCGCCGCGGTTTATGATCCTCGCCGCGTCCGCCGCCGTTATCCCGGCGCGGATCAGCTCGGCATTGAGATTTCTCATATGCAGATCAACTCCTTAAATACAGATCTATCAGCCGTGAAACAGGGCAAGAGTTTTGTAAATATATCCAAATGATGCCGCTGAGATCACGTTTCACAGCCGTTTTTTCACCCGCGCGGCCGTCTTGCACCGTACGGAAATACCTTTTAACTGTATATTACCACACATTTGTGCAACTGTCAAGCGCATTTATAGGACAATAAAAAAAATTTAAAAAAGGTATTGACATCCATAGTGATCTGTGCTAAAATAATATCGAAAAATGTGAGTTTTGTAAATTAATTCGGATGTCCGCGGGCGAGCTGTCGCTCCGCGGACTTGTATTATTCAGGAGAAGTGATAGTCATGGACTGGCTCGCGGTTTTGAAAAGCTATAAAAATGTTTCGGGGAAAACATACGCGGATATATCCCGAGAGACCGGGATACCGCTCACCACTATAGAGAAATTGTTCTGCGGACGCACAAAGGATCCGAAGATAGGAATGATGAGCAAGATCGCGCACTGTCTCGGCTGCACGATAGACGAGCTCGCCGGCGCGGAGCAGGGGACCGCGGATGTGTTCGGTCCCGAGGAACGGCGGATAATATCGCTCTACCGCTCGCTCGATAAAGCCGGGAAGGATGCCGCGAACGCGTTTTTGGAGCATGAGGCGGAACGTGTCAGAGAGGCGCGCGCCGCCGCGGAGAGACGGGAACGCGCGCTGTATCCAAAGCTGTATTATGATCTCCCGGTCTCGGCGGGGACCGGCGAATACCTCGACGATTCCACCGCCGTGATAGTCGGGCTCGAAAATGAGCCGCCCGCGGGGACGGATTATATACTGCGCATCGCGGGGAACTCGATGGAACCGGAATTTTCAAACGGTGATCTCGTGTTCGTGCGCCGCGCCGAGGAGCTTGAGTACGGAGAGATCGGGATATTCGTGTATTCCGGGAGCGTGTATATGAAACAGTACACGCCGGAGGGACTGCGGTCGCTCAATCCCGATTATCCTTTGATACCGGGGAGCCGCGATATACGCTGCATCGGTCTTGTGCTCGGCGCTGTCCGGGGCGCGGTGGAGCGGATGGATTGAGTTTAAACCAGAAAATAAAAAGGGAGCTTCCGAAAGACGCCTGTCTGCGTCCTTTCGGAAGCTCCTTTTTGAATGCTCCGGGACTCGGAGCTGATCGCATAGGTTTTGATGCGGAACGGACAAAACGCGCCGGGCGGTGTATGTGTATACTCCGAGCGGGGCCTTTTGTTCATATAACTTTTATGCTATGCCGCGGTCCGCGCTGAAAGCGACAGCCCCGGTGTCCGGTTTTATGTATCAGCCGTAGAATGTGACCGGTTTTACCGGCGGACCGTACATGTTCGGACGCGGCTCGCTGTCCGTCGCCAGCAGGATGAGAAGCCAGATACCTCCGATGAGCGGTATCAATGCGATAAGATACCACCAGCCGGATTTGCCTATATCGTGCAGCCTGCGTATCGCCGCGCAGATCGATGGAACGATGAACGCTAAAGTGGCAAGACTCACGATCGACGTGAACAGCGGGAAATCGATAATAGCGTCGATGATCGATGCCGCCAAATACGCGCAGACATAGAAGATGGTGTAGAATAAGACGTATCCCCAGTATTCCTTCCGTCTTGCGCGGCCGTTGGCATCGGCGTAATGCGTGAGACATTTTTTGAAATACCCAAACAGTGACAGCTCCGGCTCCGAAGCGCCGTTGTAACCGCCGCCGTAGGGGTTCCCATAGTAATGGTTGTCACCGTAAGGATTCCCGCCGTATGGGTTGCCGGTATATCCGCCTCCCGTTCCCGCGTCGTTTTGTGTCTGTGAGCTGTTTGACTGCGCCGCGCCGCAGTGCGGACAGAATTTTACGCCGTCCGCCATCTGCTGCCCGCATTGTGAGCAGTAAGCCATAAAAAATACCTCCTTGTATATCGTGTTGTTTTTTGCGGCCGCAAAACATTTGTTCCGCGGTCCGCTCCGCGTGAATCTTACGCTTATATATATTATACAATAGGATAAGGGAAATTGCAATATGCATATCGATATTTGTCGTTGCAAAGAGTGTGAAATGTGATGCAGCTTTTTTGCGCGGATACTTGAAAAAAACGCGCCGTCATGGTATAATATAATCACAAGAGGTGGACGGGATGAATACGGAATCGATAATCAAGAGAAAGATAAAGGACAGTGTGTTCACGGCGCTGTTTAGCGAACGGAAATATCTCGAGGAGCTTTGCCGGGTGCTGAAGCCGGATGTTACCGAAGAAGAGCTTGAAACATTATCTATAGTGACGATACAGAATATATTGGTGGACGGATTGTATAACGATCTGGGATTCATGATAGGGAACTATATTCTGTATCTGGTGGAGGCGCAGAGCACATGGTCGGCAAACATAGCGGTGAGGATCGCGATGTATTATTTCGAGACAGTGCGGGAGTATATAACGGAAAACGGGATAAACATATACGGAAAGAAAGTGAAGATCCCGAAGCCTGTATTTTATGTGGTATACACGGGAAAAGAAAGGCATGACGAGGAATATATATCGCTCGCGGAAGAGTTTTTTGACGGAGATGCGTCTGCAATGGAGGTAAAGGTCAGGGTGATCCGTTTCGGAGAGGGAAGGAACATACTTGACCAGTACATCGGATTCACCAAGGTGAGCGATGAGCAGGTAAGGCTGTACGGCAGGACGCATAAGGCGATAGTGGAGACACTGAGGATATGCATAGAGAACGATATATTGAAGGAGTTTTTAAAGTCAAGAGAGAAGGAGGTGATCGATATGATGACTGCTTTGTTTGATGAAGAGACTGTATTGAAGGCCGCGTTTGCGGAAAAAGACAGGGAGAAAGCGGAAGCGAAAGAAGAGGGAAGACAAGAAGGCGAAAAGCGCGGCGAGGAAAACAGCAGACTGCTTATCCTGGGACATATGGTGAAGAACGGAGGATTCACGATCGAGAAAG
>CAJFNT010000185.1 GCA_904395315.1 uncultured Clostridia bacterium | reverse complement strand
GTTGGGCTTTGAAAGCGTGTGGGAGGATAAAGGGATCGATATCGAGACGGATATAGCCGATGGAGTTTCGATAACCGCCGATCCGGAACTCCTGTCGCTTGTGTGGAACAATCTGTTTTCAAACGCGCTGAAATTTACGGAGCGCGGCGGCAGGGTAAGCGTAGCGCTGAGCGCTGATGACGCTTTCGCGGTCGTGACGGTCGCCGACACCGGCTGTGGTATAAGCCGTGAGGTCGGGAGCCATATTTTCGAGAAATTTTATCAGGGTGATACATCGCACGCTGCAAAGGGAAACGGGCTGGGGCTCGCGCTTGTTAAGCGCGTAGTGGATATAGTGGGCGGTGAGATATCGGTCGAGAGCGAGGTGGGAAAGGGCAGTGAATTTACGGTAAGGCTCGGGAGGGACCGCGATGGAACGATTTAAAAAGCTGTTGAAAAAGCTGTTTTGCCTTCCGCCGCTGCCGACTGTGCTTATCGCGGTTCCGTCATTTGTTTTTGTTTTTTTCATGCTGAGCATCGGAGAGCATGGTGTATTGGCATATGTATCTTACTGCCTTTCGGCGTATGCGATGATAATCACGGTAACGGGCGTGGGAAAGGTGATAAGCGCAGCGCGGCACGGCATAGAGGAGCTGTCGTTAGTAAAAAAGATCCGTGTCAACCCGATAGGCGACCGTTTCCT
Organism: uncultured Clostridia bacterium; assembly: GCA_904395315.1. GTDB lineage: Bacteria > Bacillota > Clostridia > UBA1381 > UBA1381 > Ornithomonoglobus. The sequence goes on along the minus strand of CAJFNT010000185.1, from coordinate 4,933 downwards.
GAGCGATGCCGGTTTCAGATCCGCCATATCGCTCGGAAGCGGGCTTCCTGCGAATCTTTTGTATGTTGCTCTTAATATGTTTTCGGGTATAAGGTACAGATCGGCATGGTTTGTAATGCTGGCATTTTATTATGTGCTCCTTTCCACTATGCGTGTGCTTCTGCTTACACAGCTGCACAGGATAGCGGTCGGGCGGGATGTACGCGCCGAATACAGGCGCTGCCGTATATTCGGGATAATACTTTTGATGATGAATCAGGTGCTTGTCGGCATAGTTATATATATCGTAACCGAGAACAGAGGCTTTGAATATCCTGGTCTTATGATATATGCTATGGCATTGTATACATTCTATATAACCGTTACCGCGATCATCAATGTTATACGGTTCAGAAAACACGGCAGTCCGGTGCTGACAGCGTCAAAGGTCATAAATCTTACTGCGGCGCTCGTTTCCATGCTGTCGCTTGAAACGGCGATGATAGCCCAGTTCGGAGGCACCGCGGGATTCCGCAGGACGATGACGGCGGCATCCGGCGGCGGCGTATGTGTTATAGTGCTGGGAATGGCGGTGTATATGATCGCGCATTCCGCAAGAAAGCTCAAGAGCTTGAATGCCTTAGCAGACAGCCGGGGAGAGCCACCGTGCGGCGATGTTTAAAAATATTTGCAGTTTGTGAGGTGGATGTTATGAATGAGAATGAAGATAAATTTAATTTCAGTTATTCTGCGAAGCAGCAGGAGGAGATAAGAAAGATACGCGACAAATATGTTCCTCATGAGGAACATAAGATGGAGCAGCTGCGAAAGCTCGATGCGAGCGCGTCAAAGCCGGGCACGGCTGTGTCGATCGCTTTAGGCGTTATAGGCGCGCTGCTGCTCGGCGTAGGCATGTGCTGTACTATGGTCTGGGGCGCCGATATGTTTGCATTGGGCGTAGTTGTCGGGATTATAGGTATCGCGGTGATAGCCTGCGCGTATCCGGTATATCTGCGCATAACGAAAAAACAGCGCGATAAAATAGCGCCGGAGATACTGCGGCTCACTGAAGAGCTGTCGCATCAGTAAAAAAGCAATACCTCTAAGCGCCGGTACCGCGGACGTTATCCGCGTCGCCGGCGCTTGTTTATATTTATGATCTTTTTCATTTTAATATTTCTTAAACATTTTTTAATCAATTCGAAAACATAATGATGCTAATATAGTATCATCAAAAGCAAAGGAGTAAAATTAAAATGGCAAAATCAAAGCTTGTAAAGGCGAATGAAAAGATCGCCGAAAGTGTTGTTGAAGGTTATAAGAAGATAGAAAACGGCATTGTCGGCGGCTATAAAAAGATGGAGGATGGCGTTGTAGGCGGGTTCACAAAGATCACAGACAAATTTGTTGATCAGTTCCTGACGCATGACGGCGAGTCTGTGGAGGATGCGAAAAAGCGTCTGGCGCGTGAGCAGGCGGAACGTGAGGGGAAAGAGAGCTGAAGGGAGGATGGAACAGATTAAGATGCATGGTATTTCTGCTGAAATGTTCGGGACGGATTGACTTTGCCGGATACTTGTATTATAATTTGACCATAGGTCAATATTTGTGGCGTATCGGTCAACGGACAGTGTGTACATCCGGCGCTCGTTTTTGTATAATAAGAGCATAAAAGTATTACCGAAGGGAGCGCATTTTATGAAGATCGATAAACTGTTGAGAAGCGCGGCAGCTTTTGCCGTGAGCGGGGCGGCTTTTGCCGTGAACGCGTCGGCCGCTGTGCCGGCGGCAGCGCCGGTCTGTGCCGCGGCTGAGCCGGCGGCTGTGACATATGCCGATATAGCCGAAGCGGCGGGAAACGATGCTATGAAGGAATACGGCACCGCTGTCGAGGCGGGCATGGAGACACCTCAGGTCAATAATGAGAGTGTGTCCGAGACGTCCGGCACGACATATTATGTCGATGCCGAAAACGGCGACGATTCAAACAGCGGAACGCTCAACGGGTTCGACCTGCATGATCTTTACATACACGATGTTTCGGGGCACGTGTATTGGGGAGGCAGCCCGCTTGACCGCGGCTATCCGGGAGTTTTCGGAAACATGGGAAATGACGCTTCAAAGCGTACCGGAGGCATTGTATTTGAGGTCTGGGAGCCGACGACCGAATCGGATATGACCGAGGAGGAAAAGGCGGCGAACACAAACGACCGCCCCATTACATTTGACGATATAAATATAAGCGATAACATAATATGCAACACCTCGTTCGGAGGCATAACGATAAAACAGTGGAGAGGCCAGGGACACGGCGAAGTCGATCTTAACGGGTTCCATTCGAACGCAGTCGAGGCTACAAATGAGCTGTGGCACAGGCGGTTCGATACGGCAACTGCCGAAAACGGATACACGAACGAGGGCTTTCATCCGCATACGAATGTGCACGTGACGAACAATTACGTGAGCAACAGCAAAACGGAGTACGGCTGCAACACGATACGCCTGCAGAGCGTGGAGGGCGGACTGGTGGAGCATAACGTCTGCGCCGGAGCGGGAACTTGCGCTATAGAGCTTGACTACCTTGACGATGTGGTGGTTCAGTACAATGAGGTCTACGACACGCGCAAAAAGATGGGCGGAGCCGACAATAACGCTATAGATACCGATTCGGAGACTACCAACTGCCTTATACAGTACAATTACGTGCATGATAACGGCGACGGGTTCCTGCTTTGCGGTATAACGTTCAGCACGGCGGTCTACAGATACAACATAATAGAAAATTCCGGAGCGGGAGACCATTATATAGGACTTTACGGAGACTCGGGATATAACTATGTGCATAATAATCTGCTCTACAGCTCAAACAATGCCGCCAGTTTTATAGGCACACCCGGCGGAAAGAATGTTGACAAGCCGAATAATCCGATATATTTCGAGAACAATATATTCTTCAACGCCTCAAGCGGATCGTCATCGCCGGCTCTATATCAGGGCAATTACAGCTATTACAGCAACAACAGCTATTACGGCAGCGGAGTGAACCCGCTGTTCTCTGACGCTGCGGCGGTGACGATAGATCCGGGATTTTTGGGTGAGTTTGAGAATGATCTTGCCGCATTTGAGATAACGGAGTATTCGCCGCTCATAGACGCGGGAAAGAAAGTGGAATATCCTGACGATTTCGGCGGAGAGTATGTGGACAGATATCTCTGTGATCTCGATTTTTACGGAAATGCAGCGGATGGGTCGGGAAGACCGGATATCGGCGTGAGTGAATATGTATTCTCCGATGGTATGGGTATAGTAAACGGATATGTGAAGGACAGCTACGGAAACCCCGCCGAGGGCGCTGAGGTCGCGCTTGCGGGCATAGATAGGACAGTATCGACTGATGCAAACGGATATTTCAGCTTCGGGGAGACCGCCGCGGGAGAGTATTCCGTGAGCGTTGCAAAGGAGCAGTATGAGGACAGCGACCCGGTGCGGCTGACAGTCACGGCGGGCGAGGCGGCGGTTTGTGATCCGACGCTCGGAGAAAGCCTTTCGGATACGGGCATGATAAGCGGCACGGTAATGAGCGGCGGAGTGCCTGTGGAGGGAGCGGATGTGTCCGTGACATCCGGAGGCTCGGCGATAGCCGGGACGGTGACGGATAAGGACGGAAAATATACGCTTGAGGTGCCTGCCGGTACAGGTTATACGCTCGTTGTGGCGAAGGACGGCTACAAATACAGATCTGTAAGCGGTATAGAGATACAGAAGGGCAATATGAGCACGGAGGATATCGTGCTTCAATCTAATGATTATTCGAATACTCAGTATTTTATAAATGACGGGTTTGACGAATATGATACAGGTGCGTTTGAGTCGAACTATGTGTGGACAGTCTACGGCGTGTCGGGAGACAGCAGGACGGTCACGATAGAGGAAGACGGGGACAATAAATATCTCCGCCTGAGCAAGAATACAACGGCTTCGGGAGATGTGGGCATATACAATACCGAAAAGGCGGGGCTCGGAGGAGATCTGACGATCGAGGCGAGGATAATGCGCACTACCGACGGCTCCGGAAGCTATGATCAGGTCGGGATGTATACGTTTAATGAGAACGACTGGCAGGGCGGCGGCTCTTCAAAGAATCCTATAGCCACGTTCTTCATGTCGAACGGAAAAATATCCGCTCATTACAAAAATGAGACCGGCGGGAACTCTGTGTATGATCTCTGCGAATATGAGTTCGGCAGATGGTACACTGTAAGATGCGCCGTGAATCTTGACACGAAGACGTATGATCTCTATGTGGACGATATGTCAGCACCGGTATTGAGCAATTATCCGCTCAGGAACGCGTCAAAGGATATCATAGACAGGTTCCTTGTCTATTCAAACGCGCTGAACACAGGCGATATATGCATAGACTATTTCCGTGTATGCACCGGCACTCCGTATGATTATAATGACGCGGCTCTCGGATCGGTCACTGTAAACGGTACAGCGGCCGAGAAGGTAAGCGATACGGAATATTCATTTACCGTGCTTTCGGATACTGACACTGCCGCTGTGGAGGCATCGTCTCAAAGTCCGTTCGCTTCGGTCGAGATAGACGGCAAGGCTTCGGGAGCGGCGGAAACCGCGCTTGTTCCGGGAGAGAACAGGATCGTCATTGCCGTTACGGCGGAGGACGGCACAAGAAAGGAATACACGCTGAATATTTACAGAGCGACCGGGGAGGACGAGTGTGACGCGGAGCTTGCTTCCGTTAAGGTCAACGGTATCACAGCCGAAAACGCGGGAGACGGCGAATATAGGGTCGAGGTGCCGTCAGAAGTTCATGCAGGAGCTTATAAATGCGGGCGGACTTGTCAATTACATCAGCTCAGGCAAGATGTGACAGCGGCTTTCAGCGTCGCAGAGACCGTAAAAATACGGTCAGGCAGTCAACTATATTCAG
>CAJFNT010000184.1 GCA_904395315.1 uncultured Clostridia bacterium | reverse complement strand
TGTTAGAGGCTTGCGGTTCACTACGCTTGGCGGTAAATACCCGCGATTGGACTTTCACCAACTAGATCTATGTCATGCCCGACACACCACAACAAAAAACTGTCCCCTTGCGGAGACAGTTTTTTCTGTTTATGAGCATATTATGACAAATTACCCTTCACCCATATCGATAAAATCATATTTGTATTCATCAGGAACTATTACATTTCCATTTTCGTCCTGATTTGACGTATCGTCATTATACGCTTTTGTGTAATCCTCAATTACAAGGTCACCATCCATCTTGAGCCACTGCTCGATAGCATCTTTCCAACCTTGTTCATCGATCGCGCCTACTATATAGTTCGTCTTGGCTTCCGCTATGATAGCATCAAGCTGTGTACCTGATATCGAGTATGTATCAGATGTATACGGAGCCATAGGATTGGTTACCGCATACTCTCTGTTCTCTTCATAAACCTGCTCTACCTTTTCAGCCGCTTTGTTTGCATAAGCTGTTGTCAAGGTAGTAGGAGCAATACCCATTGAGAACTGGTTCAAATCATTATATTCCGCTGTAAGAGCCGCGTCTGTATTCTTAACAGCCTTACCGTTTTCATCTATAGTATAGTTTCTTCCTTCAATACCATAGTTACAGAGATCAACTATATATTCACCATTACACTCGTCAAGCACAGAAAGAATAAAATCAAGTTCCTCTTCTGTCTGAACAGACGGATGCGGCATAACATAATATCCACTGTATCCAGTTGTCGGCCATACTCTTGGTTCTGTATTTTCATCCTTTGTTACATAACCAATAACGTCAACTACAGCATTCGGATTGTTTTTCAAAATATTTGTGGCATTACGTCTCGCACGGTCGGCAACGTCTATCTGAACACCACCGTATCCGTTAAGGAAATCATTATCCCAGCTATTAGAGTCAAGTGTAGCCATATTCGAGTTTATGTAACCCGCTGCATACCACTCGCGCATCTTCGTCATTGCCTCAAAGAATCCCTCTGACATAAACCAAGGTTTCCAAGTCTGAGTTGCCTCATCATAACCCCACTCATTAGGTGAACCCATCCATACTGCAAGATTGTTGAGCGGTCCATCAAGATATACTGTAACGATCATTCCGTATGTATCATCAACACCATTGCCGTCAGGATCATCCTCCGTGAACGCTCTCAACACTTCTTCAAGATCATCCACAGTCTTAGGCACTTCCATTCCAAGATTATCAAGCCAATCCTGTCTAAAAGTTATACCTTGACGTCCAAGCTCTCTTGAACGGTATATTCCATAGATCCTACCATCAACTGTAGTGTTTCTATTAATGGTCTCATCAGCCTGAGCAAGTTTTGGATATACATATCCTTCCGGATTCTCCTCCGACACATACTTTGGATCTGTCTTTGTAAATATATCTGTCAGATCCCAGAAAGTACCCGCTTTCGAATTCTGGATAACTGACGAGTTCCTTGTTGTAACAAGCATTACATGAGGATACTCATTTGCACCCATTGCCGCAGTGACTTTTTCATCATAAGCGGTAGAAGCAGTCCACTGAAGGTCAAGTGTTACTTTATCATACTGCTTATCATATTTCTTTGACATAGCCTCGCCAAGATATCTCTCCATCTCCTGCACAACAGGTGAATCCGGTCCGGCAGACGATGTCTGGTTAGCCTGTGTCATTACTGAGATCGTAGGATTGCTCGTATCAATCCCTACAGGTTGCGCCTCGTCACCGCAGGATGCCAGCGAACCTGCCACAAGTCCCATCGCTATGACCGTCATGAATACTTTTTTCCAGTTACTTTTACTGTTCATGTATGCAGATTCCTCCTTTTAACCTTTGATAGCGCCGACCATTACTCCGGCTGCGAAATACTTCTGAAGGAACGGATATACTATAAGGATCGGAACTGTGCCCACAACGATTACCGCCATCTTCAGCGTCTCCTGCGGCAGGTCTTCTCCGTCAAGCGTATCCTCCTGTGTTATCATTACCATGTTTCTAAGTACAAGCTGGAACGGATACTTTGTCGAATCTGCCAAGTACAGCAATGCTCCGAAGTAATTGTTCCAGTGTCCTACCGCATAGAACAATCCGAATGTAGCAAGACACGGAAGCGAAAGCGGAAGCGCTATCTTTACAAATATACCGATATCCGTACATCCATCGATAGATGCCGCCTCTTCCAGCCCTGCAGGAAGTTCCATGAAGAAGTTTCTTACTATAAGCATGTTATATGCGCTTATCGCTCCGGGAAGGATAAGAGCTGCATATGTATCATACATTCCTAACGCCTTTACTACCAAGAATGTAGGGATCATACCACCATTGAATACCATCGTGAACAATACCATGTTCAGAAGCACCTTCTTGCCATACAGGTCTCTTCTTGAAAGGCCGTATGCCATCGTTGTAGTAAAGAACAGGTTTATTATTGTACCCACCGCCGTTACTCCGATCGATATTCCGAGCGAACGGATAACGGTAGCTCCCATATCTTCCATATCGAATATTCGCTTATACGCATCAAGCGTAGGCTCCTCCGGAATAAGGAAGATAGGCCTTGAAAGGATCTCCGTCTCTGTTGCAAACGATGCCGCAATAACATATATAAACGGTATTACCATCAGCACAGCCAATACTGTAAGCAGGAAGTATATTACAACGTCCATTACAATATCGCCGAGACTTTTTCTCTTTATACTAATCATTGTAATGTTTCCTCCTTTTTCTTAGAACAATCCTGACTGGCCGGCTTTCTTAGCAAGTCTGTTCGCTACCTGTATACAGATAAGGCTGACTACAGATTTGAACAAACCAACCGCCGTTGAATAACCGTAGTTACCATCGACTCGTCCGATGTTATATACGTATGTATCAAACGTATCAGTTGATGACATATTCAAGCTGTTCTGCATAAGGATTATCTGCTCAAATCCTGTGTCGAGAACGCTTCCCATTCTCAGTATGAACATCGTTACGATAGTACTGAATATAGCCGGAAGAGTTATGTATATAAGCTGCTGGAATCTGGTAGCACCGTCAACTATTGCAGCCTCATACTGCTCTACGTCGACTCCGGCAAGCGCTGCAAGGAATATGATAGTTCCCCATCCTGTCTCCTTCCAGATGTTCTGTACAAGAAGCACCCAGTATATAGCTACCTTACCGCTGAGCCATGTCTCTCCGGTTCCCGTCAATTTCTTCGTGATCTCAAAGATAGCACCGCCCGTTGTTGCATCTGACGATGATTCCTTCAAAAGCATGAAGGTTATCGATGCGATGACAACCATAGATACAAAGTGCGGAACGTATACTAACGTCTGAAGCACCTTCTTGTACCACTGGACTCTGATCTCATTTAACAAGAGCG
>CAJFNT010000183.1 GCA_904395315.1 uncultured Clostridia bacterium | reverse complement strand
GTCGAACTCATAGCTGTGGCCCCATACGTACATCATGTAAAGGTATTGTGTCTTGTGAAGCTCCGAGAAACGCTTTGCGTTCTCCATGAGGTTGTGCTTGTGATGACAGGTCGATTTCCAAAGCAGGAAGTTTTCCGGCATCGCAAAATCATCTGTGCTGCCGATGACGCGGCAGTATTCTATCCCGCAGGCGGGCAGTATATCGACTATCTCTTTACTGTAAGAACCGTTGGGATAGCTCATGCCGCGCACGGGATAACCGACGGCCTTTTCAAGAAGCTTTCTGTCCTCGATTATTTGCTGTACTACCTGATCTATCGGACATCTTTCTATTGTGGGGTGGTACATCGTATGCGAGCTTACCTCGTGACCTTTATAGAGCTCGCGTATCTCGTCAAGCTGTACCCTTTCGCCGTACTCGCCGTCAACAAGACCGGAATTCAAATGAAATGTTCCCTTTATCCCGTATCTGTTGAATATTTCGACGAGTTTTTTGTCGAAAATACGTCCGTCGTCATAGCTCATAGTTAAGACTTTGTGTTTGCCCTCCGGGAAACAGGTATATATAGTTTTGAGTTTTCTTTCCATGTTAAATATGCTCCTTTTTATATTTTATAAAATATTGTGACCGGCTTCGGTCATTATTTTTTCTTCAAAATTATAACTGATAATTCCGGACGGTTGAAAATACGTGGTATTATCATTGGATTCCCTATGCCGCGGTTTACTATCATATCTGTGCCGCGGTATTTGTAATGTCCCGCAAAATACTTTGGGAACAGCATAGGCGCTCCGCTGCCCCAGCTCGATTTCGGCGCGCATACGCCGCGGCCGTTGGGAAGACGTATCTGTCCGCCGTGCATATGGCCTGAAAGAACGAGATCAAAGCCCTTGTTTTTGAGCAGGTCCATATGATTTGCTCTGTGGAAAAGAACGATATGATAACCGTCGAAATCAGCAAGTTTTGATAGAGATGCTTTTATATTTTGTTCAATTGTTTTTCCGTCCTCGGAGAACGGATCCTCTATTCCGCTCAGCGCTATCTCTGCCCCATCATGGGTGAGGATGATAGTCTCATCATGGAGCGTAACGGCCCCTGTTTTATCAAGATCATTCTGGAACTTTTTATAGTCGGCTCGGCGCAGGTCGTGATTGCCGGTAACAGTGTAAACCGGCGCTATGGACAAAAGACGCTTTATCAGGCGTATTCCGGGATCATACGGCCCCCTGTCATGAACAAGATCACCTGTTGATACTATTATATCCGGATCCTCATTGCGGACCTCGTCTATTATACCGGGTACGCTCGAAGCATGGAAATCAGACACCTGGACTATCCTGAAACCATCAAATTCCTCCGGGAGTTTTTCCGATTCTATGATGTAATGCGTGGTTTCAAGACGGTCATCAAGTCCTTTTACTGCGCAGAGGATACCGCCGGTGAATGCCATGTACTTGAATAATTTAGAAACCTTCATTGTGATGTCTCCTAACATTGATAAATTATATAATGCGAAATGCTTATCCGTTCGGACAAATTACAAAATTATTATATCACTAAAATCAAAGAAAAACAATTAATTTTAAAAAAATATTTTTTTAAATTTACAATACAACCGCATAACCATGCAAAATATGAGCTGTAGAAAGAAAAATAAACAATATTAATAATCATTATTAAACTAAGCTAAAACGCATCTAAGCGCACCAAAACGCATCTAAATGCACCGCGTTAGGGAAACTTTTGAAAAGTGAGAGACATAAACAGAACTGTAAAAACACAGGGCAAGACATTGATTTTCTATAATTTCTGACCGTACAGGTCTTTTTTTATGCAAAAAAATAGGAGCCAAAGGCTCCTTAACTTGATCGCTCACCACCGACCCAGATACCGACTAAGTTAATCATAACACATAACCATTCTTATATATAAACTTGAAGTACAGAATTACGGAGAGGTGCAATCGGCTCTCAGCGATCTCGAAACAAGCGGCAATAATCTAAAAAGTACTTTGACCAGTTTGCAATATGCATGGCAAAATTACGGACTGATCACTGATGTTGTCAACCAAAAGACAGACTTGACAAATGATCAGATGCTTCAACTCGTCAGTGCAATGCCTGACATGCAGCAATATCTAAAAAGGACGACACAAGGATGGACATTAGAGTCAGGTGCTATGAGCTTGATCCAAGATTCTGTGACAGGTTTGCAGGATTCATATATTGCGGCACAACAAGCCATGTCAAATGATGCCTTACAGGAAGCCGCAGTGCGCAAGAACATTTTATGGAGCGATTTCCAGAACGTTCAAAGTCTTGCGCAAGCTTATGCTATGCTGGCAGCTCAAACATCCGGCGGATTGCAAATATCTATCGGCACCAGCGGAATGTTGGATATGTCTTCTTTGGACAGTGATAGTCGTCTACTCATGACTTATGCTCAAAATAAGATAATGAGTGATAAGGCCCAAGAGATGTTAGATCAATCTACCTATGGTTATATCTTTGATAAATATTCTATAGATGAGCTTTTTGATGCTAATGGAGAATTCAATGATCTTTATTATCAAATGAGAGACTTTATAGCTCAAACGGCTCCAACTGAATTGGAAGCATTTGAGACGGCTGCCGAAGCTGCTCAAGCTGCCAAACAAGGATTTATGGATGCTGCCGAAGCCGCTGAAGATGCTAAACAGCAACAAGAGGAGATCAAACGTCAGCAAGAAGATATCGCTGATAATCAGGCACTGGAAAAGGTGCAAACTTATCTTGATCTGTAACAAAGGCTTAGTGATATATTAGATTATCAAATGCAAAGGCAGCAGGCTCTTATCAATGCAAAACAACAGTTATATAGTTTAACTCAAACTCTGCGCGATGAAACAGCTGAAATAGAAAGTCAGCTTAAAGCAAACAAGCATTTAGCTGAATGGCTTGATCCGCAAGAGAGGCAATTGTTGTTCAATGAGGATGACTATGCTAAAGAGATGGCTGTCATTGAAGATATCCAAGCCGAATCAGAAAAGCTATATGAGGATTACTATGACCGTATTTCCAATTTGAGTGAGGAAGACTTATGGCAGGAAGAACAGATCACTGCCGAGTTTGAACGACAGATGGAAATACAACAAGAAAAACTTGACATTGCCAAGCAAGATCTTCAAATTGCTAAAAAGCGCGTTGAGTACAACAATGCGTTAAAAGAGCGGGACACACAGGTATTTATGGGCAACCGCGCTGTGAATATAGCAGATCCTGATACGTTATATAATCTCGCGTTGGAAGTTTCTAATCTTGAGACCGATAAGGAAAACACGTTACAGACCAATGCTGAAAATGAAAATATCCGCAACATGGAAAGAGATAACGATGAGCTTGCCGCCGAGCAAGCGGCTATCCAAAACCGTGTTGAAATGCTCAACGCCATGACTGAAGAAGAGCAGATAGCTTTTGCCGATTTGCTCAAACCTATCGAATATTTGGAAGCTCAACTGGAGACTATTGAGTTTTCAAATCCATTCTATATGATCGATACCGATAACACGGACAGTGTGTATCTTGATCAGGATATAATGGACGGGGTCAGCCATGGCACAAGCTTGGTCTATGACTACGAGCGCGGCAGTCAATTGATCCAGCAAATGGTCGATCAGGGGATCATCTCACCTGAAGTCGGACGTGAAATACAGATCAGAGCATGGGCTGATCATGACTATAAAACATCCACAGATCCGCATAATGACGGATATCCATTGCATAATCCCAATTCGAAAAATTTGGATGGACTTTATGTGCTTCCGCAGTATGATTATTCTATCGTGAAGCCGGAAGAAGATACGGAAAATGATTATCAAACAATATCCCAACCGGATAGTGATACATCATTGTTTTTGCCGAATGCGACTTCTTTGACCATTAGTGACGGCGCTACTGTTGATCTGTATGGTGAACCGAATATAACGACCGATTCTGACGGAAATGTTATTATTGAAAATAAGGATGGCATTCCAATCGCATATGGTGTATCTTTTAAGGATCTATATCCCGGATACATTGAACCGCAAGAAGGCGGTATAGCTCATTTGTCTGATATGACACCTGACTATAGTATATTGTCACCTGCAACTTATAAGGCGGCAATGGAAGCACATTATATAGTCGGTAATACTGATCAAGCGCCTGTAGATAACAGCACGACATATAGTATCAACAATGTATATGTTACCGATCCTGTGGTCAGCGCGACAGACGTTGTCAGCAGTTTGACACAACAAGTGCAAAATCAAAATGCTATAAATAAGAACACGAGGTGATATAGTGCCAAAAGCAACGAATTTTACAGAGGAAACGGATCCTAAGCAAGTATCGGAAGAGTCTGCTGTTGACTTTATGTGGTTGCTTGATTCAATAGTCAATGATCGGGTCAACAAGAGACTTCATCAAGGAGACATCGCCTTGTGTTTTGATGCCAAAATCACAGCAGTAAATAATGACACTATTACATTGACAACTCTCAGTATCCCGAATGTTAATGGCGGCAACACTGACTACCCAGTTGAGGCGGAGATCACTACCTCCGTCTCCGCTGAGTATGATGATTATGTGTATGATAATATCAAGAATTGCACCGGCCAAGGTCTCTCTGTTGGGGACTGGGTCAAAGTCTGTTCTTATGATAACATCAAGTATTATGCTATACATGTAATATGAATAACGTGTAGTTACTATTGTGTGATACTGTTTATTAGTTGTTGAAATTTTTCATTGTACTCTATTTTATTGTTGCGCTTGAGCTCTATCAGCATTTCCAGTGTTTTACGATTCGCATTGGATGCTTTACAAATAGCGTCTACCTCTTCCCAGCTCATACCTGTATTTTGTAGCAGCGTTCCGCAGTATTCACAAAATTGTTCTTTTTTATTCTGAGTATAAATATAACCTTTGTAGTATTCCGGATGCTTTGTTACATCCGGGATATTTGCGCCTGTTTGCGCGCATTGAGGACAATACATCACATAATATGCATTTTTCGGCATAGTGAACTGTTGAATTGTATTTTGATTGGCAGAGCTTTTCAACATAATCTGTATTCTTTCATTTAGTATGCGCCTACGATTAGCAATTTTCATAGCAGCTATAGCAATTAACATTCTAATAATGTTCATTATCAGAATCACAATAGTACTGCTAATAATGTAAGAAAAGTTATTGTGTGTGCTGTCAGAGTTTATATCAGCTACTGCCTCTGCAAATGCTTGTGTGTATATATTTAATGTAAATATATACATTATTGTTGTAGTTACAACAATAATTAAGGCCCAACGTATAAAACTTGTTCGATCGTTGTCAATGGATTTTGTAAATAAGTATGTAATAATCGAGACTACAACAATATTAGATATAAACACAAAAAGCAATTCAAGGTTATCATTTTGTGTTATGCCATATATTGATATAATCAACGGAAGGCATATTGATACTATACACATTAAGCACATATGAACCAAGCGAGGTGGATCGTCTTTTTTTGTTAAATATGAATACCATATTGTTAAACCTACAGCACAGGATATTTCCAATATTGTAAATATTCCAAATGGATATAATAAAATTGAGTATATAGCTGCCGCAAAGATAAATTGATGACGATATATTTTCATTGTAATCTCTCCTTCGCCATTGTGATCAATGTTCTTAATATACCGCCGACTCCCTTTAACAAATAACCTATGGTGATTACAGCCAATTCATTCATAAACGCAAACAACAACAATATGTAAAATTCAGCGGCAAAACCAACTATACACGTAATACAGCTCAAAACTGTTCCAATAGTTATTATAATAGAACCCAAAACTTTTAGATTATCTGCAAGTGTCAAATCCTCTGCTTGTTGTTCGGCATTTTGATATTGTTGCTGTTGTATATATTCTTTGCGTGATATTGATTTTTTATCCAGTTTGCATCCACACCACGGGCATTCATCGACTTCATTTACAACTTCTCTATGGCATTGCGGACATTCTATCAGTTCCTTTCCCTCTGAGGCTGTCGGCTCTTCTGTCATGCCGAACAGAGCGGATCCGCACATCGGGCAGAACTTTGTGTCTTCACTAACTGAGTTATGACATTTGGGACATGTTATTTCTTTCATTGTGATTCCTCCATAATAAGTTTACTGTACAATACTACAATTTTTATAGTAAATTTTATTATATTATAACATATTGATATCTTTTTTGCAACAGTTAGTATTAACATTTAATTCACAATTATATGGTCAACCTAAAAATGAAAGGAGGTTTGAACTATTGATAACTAAACCTACTTCCCTATCCCCTGTTGCTGAGACTATCAGCATTCCCAGTCCCGAACGTACAATAACACTGTCGGCACAAATATTATCCGGCAGCTCATTGGAGATGATCGATGATGATTATTGTTATGGCTCGATCATTCTCAACGCCGATGGCACTACTTATGTGCTGGTATGTGATACTGACGTTACAGGTGCCGATCCTGAAAAGGGTGAGTTAAGATACGTTAGAGGTAAAGTGGAACGCGGTAAAACCTCAATAAAAGTCTCTTTTGATTTAGACGTGAGCGTTCCCAGCAATATTACAGGCGGGACGACAGAGCATGTGTCTTACTTGTGCCTTCCTACCAGCCAATCCTCATATGCCATACGATGGAGTGACGAGAACGCTGTTATGTTGGGTGATCTGTTGACCAATGGAGTGGAATGCTCATGGAAAGTGCGTTTGTTTGACAACGGATCTTTGAATGGCAGCAGCAGTTATAGATCACGCACAAAAGTAGCCTACGGATCCATTTCCGGTTGTGAAAGGTATACTTATAGCGGCAGTGACTATTGCAGAGTGACTGTGTTTCCACATACGACTATATATTCTCGTGTTATAGTCGGCGACGATGAAGATACCTCATCACGCGATCACAACGTCGTATTACCTGATGGTTCTGCTGATCCGTATGGCTATATTCGTCAAACTATTCGAAATAGCGTATTTAACGCAGATCCTAACATGAGATATTATTTAGAGGTCAATGGACGATCCTACCCTATTGTATACTATTCTTATGTGCCTCTGGAGGAGGGCGCTGAAACGGCTCAGGAATTTGAATGGGACGATTATTTTGATACATATGGGAATCCGATCAATGGATATTGCGTTGTCAAAGTACCGGATGGGTTCTCATTTGATGAGAATGATAATTATGTCATCTATTGTAATTTTATAGACAGTAAAAACACTTATTTTGATATATACGAAGAACCTACTATACTTTTATATGATTCACATGAAAACAACACCGGTGATATTGGACATGATCTTAGTCAGTATAATAATATTGGCAATCCTTATGTAATTGATTATTGCAATTTAGATATTGATATTGTATACAGGCAAAGTGATGGCATAACATCTAATTATTATAGCTATCGAATCTATTTGTATAACGAGTTGACCAATGATTTTGAATTGGTCTTTGGATCAAATAATATGTATAATCAAGAATTGGAATGCTATTATGATAGATTCTTGCCTGATCGGATATATCGGATCGATATTGAGATCATTGATACACAACGACGCTCATTTCAACGAAGTTTGTTCGTAAAGACCAACTATTCTTTTGCTCAAACAAATATCAAAGCAACTGTTGATTATTACAATCCTCATAATAGCGTTATAGTGGATTGGAGCCAAGTAGAGAGTATTTTGCCCGATGATATTGATCCTGATAGCTATACTTATGTCAATTTATCGGATAGCGGTAAAATAACAGATGCCACGCCACATAATGCTGTGCTGTTGCAGGATGACCAGTTTGTGACCTATACTAAAGATAACTATGGAAATGATCTTGATCTAAAAGGGGTGACTATCGGAATAGCATTCACAGGCACGCTGTTGACTGATGGTATTATCGCTTGGTGGTCTACCGGCGACGGCAGTCATGTGCTTGTGTCATACACCAACGGAAGCATTGTTGTAAGGTCAACTGAATATAGTTATATTTTTGATCTATATGAAAATTATACCCAAGATGAGCTTATTTCTGCGTTCCGATCTGAAACGATCAGCCCGAGCGCAAAGCGTGTGCCTTTTATTTGGGGGGACAAATCAGTTGGTTTTGACACAATGACATGGGATGACAGTTACTTCTGGCATGAGGATTCTTTGATCGCTGAAAAAGAGATCCACGGGTTGGAGGGCAGCATTGCCCAAAAAGCCGTATCTACAGGAGTAGCGATCCTGTAGTAAAAGCCTTGCATGGTGTGAATAGTGAATACACTATGCAAGGCGGTCAAGACCACAAGACGCGCGAACGTGCTTGTGTTGTGTATATGGTCACCTATATACAGTGGGACAACATCAGCGGCGGTAGGTTGAAATGCCTTTTATCTTGTGAAGTGGTAAAACCAAAAACAACATCCTTTATATATATTGATTAAAGAGTGTATATACAATATGCTTTTTAATGAGTATATATAAATATACTTGAAAAAAACCGCTGTTTATGGTATACTTAAAGTATCAAAACAAACAGCGAAGGAGGGAAGGAGCGAAAAAGTAATGGAAGTGTATTTCACTAAAAACGCCGAAAAGGCATTAAAAAAGCTTGACAAAATCCAAAAAATGCGAGTAGTTGATGCCATCCGCAAATTACCATGTGGAGACATAAAAAGACTACAAGGAATTCAAGATCCTGTTTTTCGTTTAAGAGTTGGCGACTATAGAATAATATATATAGTCAAAGATAATGTTATTTATATTAATGACATTTTGCCGCGCGGATCGGCATACAAACGTATATAAAGGAGGATATAATTATGGTACAAAAAACAGCTTTGCACAACTTAATTGACATACTAGACGACAAGGACACTGAAATAATATACCAGGTATTAATTCATTTTATTCCTACAGATGTGGCAATGTCCGACGAAATAGAAGCATATAAAAAAGGACTGATTGATATTGAAAACGGAGACGTGATAAAACTTGAAGACATTGATTTAAACGATTAAACCACACACACCATATATAAGGGACTGTTTTATACAGTCCCTTTTTTATGTGCTGATTTTACTATATATAATATGTAGCAAAATGAACATATAAAACAACAAACCTTAAGGAGGAAAATATCATGAAAAAAATTACCAAACAAGAGTTTATCAACATACTTGAAACCAACGTTTCCGCATTTATCGGTAGTTACTTCAACGCCGATATTGACCGTATCATGGAGGCACTCAATTCTGCCTCCATTAACTTCGATGCGGCAGACACCTGTACTGTAGCAGCTGTTACGTCAACGGCGTTGCTGTTTAGTAACGGTTCCCGTTTGACGTTAAATCAGTACGGGAAAAACTCATACTATGCGTTCCACGTTAACGGTCTTGTATATCTCATGCAAGATAACAGTTACTTTGATGATTTTGACGGTTGCGACCGTCACAACTGTATCATATATGCAGTAAAAGCCGCAACGGTTGCGGCGTGAAGGGAGGAACAAGTTATGATCTCGATGGGACAATTTGAAAAGGTAGTTGCGGAAGCGGTCAAAGCTGCGGAAGCGTACAATGAAATAAAATAAAATAAAAAAGGCTAGTTTTATATTTATAGAATAAAATAGTAGCGTATATATAAATGTATAGTCCTATAGTTTGGATCAGTAAAACGGTTATTTAACGCGCTTCACTATTTTTGTAACGGTAACTTTCGTGTTGCCGTTAATAGTAGTATGTTTTTTCTTCATACTACACAATCACCTCTTTTCTACCCTACCCACAAAGGGGTTCCGCTTAAAATATAGTAGCGGCGTTGGATATAAAAAATGAAGCGATCTTTTTTGTCTATAGGGCTATACGATTATATTATAGCATTGGTTTTTAATCGTGTCAATCATCAATTGTAACACGAACAAAATCTAAGTATTTTTTGACGGAGTAATACGGTAACGTGCGATTTTATACGTAAAAAGATGTATATATATTGACAATAGCGTATTTTAATGGTATACTACCGATAGGAGGTGAGGCCCATGGTAAAGATAAATCCATATAGACCAGGTGCAGGGTTAAAGCCCATGTATTTAGCAGGTAGAGAGGATGAAATTGAAGAAGTAACGCATATATTTGATGCTTTGTCAATGCAAATTCCTACACAGTCTATTATATATAGCGGCTTAAGAGGCGTTGGAAAAACAGTTTTAATCAATGAACTGTACACAATAGCAGAAACAAAAGGAATTTTTTGTAGACATATTGAGATAGAGGAAAAGCAAGATTTTATTGCACAGATCGCTACATGTGCACAGATTTTTTTGCGCGAAGTCAGTGTTAAGGAACGCGTAAAACGCCTTATAACAAAGTCGTTGGATGCAATTAAATCGTTGGTTGTATCATTTGATCCCAATGATAGCACTTTTTCTTTGTCAGTGCAGGAACAGGAACTGTATAAATCAAACAGTCTTACACAGAGTTTAACGGATGTATTTACCAATATAGGTGCGGTTGCATTAGAGGCGGAGACTCCGGTGTGTTTCTTTATTGATGAAATTCAATATATGAGATCGCATGAACTAGGGTCGTTAATCGCAGCTTTGCATAGAAGTAACCAGATGGGATATCCTCTTATGGTGATTGGTGCGGGGTTACCTAAAATATACAAGATGTTATCGGAGGAAAAGTCATATTCTGAACGGCTATTTATGTATAAAGAAATAGGTTCATTGAGCCATTATCAATCAATTGAGGCTATTGTATATCCAGTTGAGAGATTTAATGTAACTTATACAGATGGAGCATTGAACAAAATCGTTGATATAACGAAAGGATATCCATATTTTATACAACAATTTTGCCAAGTAATATATAACAATACAAACGGCAATGTTATTGATGAAAATGATGTTGAGAATTCCATTAGTGACTTTTTCGATGTTTTGGACAAAGGGTTTTTTAAAGTAAGATATGAACGTTGTTCTGATACAGACAAAAAGTTTATATTCGCTATGGTTGATTGTGATGAGTTGCCTTGTACTATATCAAACATAGCAAATAACATGCATAAAAAGGTTAAAAGTATATCACCGACAAGAGCACAATTAATAAACAAAGGTATTATATACGCTGTCAGACACAGTGAATTAGATTTCACAGTCCCTGAATTTGACGGTTTCATTAAACGTCAACCTGAATATATAGAACGTTAATACAATAGCGGCGTATATATAAGTAAAGGGAGCCTGAACGGCTCCCGTGTGACGCACTATATGACTAACGGTCAAGACTATTTGCGTCTGATAATCTTGACTTTGGCACCATTGATTTTGATGGTTTTGGTGTTAATCATACGTATCACCCGCCTTTCTGGTTGTTGGCGAATGGGTAACGTGTGACAACTCCTTGAATTAGTCACGATTATTTTTTAGCATACAAACAATTAAAAGTCAAGACGCAAAATAAAAAGGAGCCTGAACGGCTCTTTTTTAGTAGAATATATTATTTAATATCTTAGTCTGATATTGTACTAACGAACCCAAAGACTAATTCGCAACCGACAGCATTAACAAGCATATTCATTTTGTCAAGTGATATGTTGTCACGGTTTAATAGGTTAGAAACAGCTTGAGGTGAAATGTTGCACTTAATTGCAAGATCAGATTGTGAAATATTATGATCAATCAGATAATGTTTAAAAGCAGTTGCAAAAGTGTTCATGTTTATCCCTTCTTTTTGTGCATAATAAACAAATACGTGTATTTCGAGAAAAAATATAAACATATATATTGACTTATACACATATATGTGTTATAATAGTATCGTAGTAAAGATGAACGGCGGAAAAATCACTCAAACACCGCCGTTCACCATTTACAATAAGCTAAATGCACTTTCTCAAGTACATATTAGATTATAGCATACTTTTTACAGTATGTCAAGATATGATCTAAATTGGATTAAGCGATCCAATCGCAAATAAACGCCGCGGGCAGCTCAATAACGAGTGATCCGCTGAGGCGGTATAATACCGTCAATAGAACCGACGTGGACGGGATATATTCACGGTATAATCACGGTACAAGGGTGTGATAGGGGCGGCGTTACTTACAACGCCTTTTAATAAATGGGCACTGTTTAGGCGGTGCTTGTTTATTAAAAAAGTAAAATTCACTTTTTTTAGCGTATATATAAATGTAGGCAGTTCACACTTAAACCAAAGCATTATTTTTTGATTATGTATTTAATAAACACTTTGATTTTAAAATCAATCTTTATGAAAGGAATTTTCATAAAGGCATACCTCCCTTCTTGAGCAGTCTTCCCTCCTAAGAAGGCGCTCTTTTGCGAGCAACTACTATAGATTCATGAATTGCTTCATACATGCGATGGAGCCTTTAATCATGGCAGGGTGTGGAAAATGTATGCAGATCGCGTATATCGTGAATATGGGATTTTAATAAAACGCACATCAACAGAAGAAGAAAAGGGAGTAACTCCATTACCTCCAACACCACCGAAATATATATGTCGGTGCAAAAAATGCGGCGCTATAGTCACACGTGAACGCATGTGTGATATTGTAAAATATCCATCAAAATATTATCATAAAATAGATGGTGGATTCTTTGAGCGTGTACAATAAGGCGGAAATATAACCGCCTTATTAATTTGCATAAAATGATTATTTTAAGGAGTGTTTAATTATGGCAAAGTATTTTAAAAACGTAAAATCAATTGAGGACTTAAAGTCACAATTTCGTAAATTAGCAATTGCACACCATCCCGACAGAGGGGGTGATGTGGAGGTCATGAAAATGATCAATATAGAATATGATGCGCTGTTTCCAATATGGAAGGACAGACACGAACAAAAAACAGGCGAATGGATAAACACAATGTCTCAAAAGGGATTGTGTGCATCCACAATAAAACAAGTCGCTGCTTCGGCCCAAAAAGTATTCACATATATAGTGAATGAAGGTTATGTTCAAAAGAATCCATTTAAGTCAGTGAAATACAATGGGAAAAAATCAAAACAAAAAAGAGAATTGACCGACGAAGAAATAAAAATATTCTATGAATTTGCAGAAATAAGAATGCCTGTTTTGTGTCCCGTTATAACGTTGTTGTTAAATACTGGTCTAAGGATTGGGGAATTAATAGCTGTAACATGGAATGATTTGAGTGATGATGGTAAATATTTAACAATTAATAAAACAAGAACTAAGTATAAAGACAATAACAACAACCATGTCGAAGCAATTTCAACACCAAAAACAGAAGAGTCCAACAGAACAATACCATTGGTTGATACTGCATATAAATGCATACACGAGTTAAAAATCAAACAAAAAGAATACTATGGGACTGGATGGAATTCTGATATGACCATCATACAAAGTAAACAACACAAAGCTTATACTATGTCTAATATAGAATCCGCTTTTTATAACCTCAATAAAAAAATTAAAAAAGAAAACAAGGACTTTATAAGTATTACACCACATTACTTTCGTCACACATTTGCATCTAAGGCAATACGAAGTAATATCCCGTCACTATATATTCAATATATGTGCGGTTGGGCGAACGCCAGTATGTTAAACAAAGTCTATGGACATGTAACGCCAGCGCAAATTATGGAATTAGTAAACAACATCGATGTCAATTCGTCGTTAGTCAATTAACTTAGAACAGTTAGGGAAACATTAGGGAAACTCGAGAATTTACGAGACAACAACGTCTTGTTTTTGAGACTATAGCTCAAAGTTTTTACCGCTTTCAAGAAAAACAATTAATATTATAAAAAATATTGAAAAATTTTTGAATAGGTGATATAATAAGTCTATAACTGCCGTGGACTTTGAGTCTGTTATCATAGGATACGGCAATGTATTTTTTGGAAAGGATGATTGATCGATGATAAGACATATAGTTATATGGAGGATCGCGGATTCTGAGAATGCGGCAGAGAAAGCGGCGGCAATAAAGGAGAATCTTGAAGCGCTCAAAGTCAAGATAGACGAGATAGTAGATATCGAGGTAGGGCTCAATTTTAATGAGACCGAATCAGCGTCGGATGTTGCGCTCGTCAGCACATTCAAGACAAAAGAGGATCTTGAGATATATCAGAATCATCCGGATCATAAGGCTGTCGGAGCTAATTATGTTCGTCCGTTTGTAAAGGAACGCCGGGTAGTGGATTATGAGTTTTGATCGGCAGCAAAATGAGCGGTGATTTCGGAACATATATCTATATTGTCCGGGTTTAATCTATGAGAAACTGAAGGGAGTTACAGTCATATCTATGGCAGCGACCAATATAACAGAAGAACAATGGGCTGTATCGGCCGGATATATTGCGAAAATAAAGGAAGATAACGCTAATTTCGCTGTAAAACACGGAAGGCCGAGGCTGGCACATACAGAGACATACGGATGTCAGCAAAATGTGAATGATACAGAGCGTATAAGGGGAATGCTGAGTGAAGCGGGGTTCGGTTTTACTGACAGTGCGGAGAAAGCGGATCTCGTTATATACAACACATGCGCCGTCCGCGAAAATGCGGAGCAAAAGGTGTTTGGCAGACTGGGTATACTAAAGCATATCAAAGAGTCTCATCCGAACATGATGGTGGCGGTATGTGGATGTATGGTGCAGCAGGAACATATATGCGAAAAGATAAAAAAAGTACACGATCATGTTGATCTGATCTTTGGAACTCACGCGCTTTGGCGTATGCCGGAGCTTTTGTACAGAACAATGACTGAAAAAGGCGTGGTCGTGGATATAACGGACAGCGATGGTGTGATCGCGGAAGAGATACCGATCCTTCGTGATAAGACAGAGAAAGCATGGGTATCTGTAATGTACGGCTGCAATAATTTCTGCACTTATTGTATAGTGCCGCATGTTCGAGGCAGAGAGCGCAGCAGAAAGCCGGAAGACATATTGAATGAAGTGAAAAGTCTTGCCGCGGCGGGGACCACAGAAATATCTCTTCTTGGTCAGAATGTGAATTCATACGGAAAGGATCTTGGGATCGGGGTCGATTTCGCTGATCTTTTGAAAATGGTGAACGATATAGAGGGCGTGCGAAGGATAAGATTTATGACATCGCATCCTAAAGATCTGAGTGATAAGCTAATATATACGATACGTGACTGTGATAAGGTCTGCAAGCAGCTGCATCTTCCGTTCCAGGCGGGTTCGGACAAGGTGCTTCGTGATATGAACAGGCACTATGATAAAAAACGTTATCTCGAGATAATAGATAAAGTCAAAAGCGAGATACCAGGTATAGCGCTTACAACAGATGTTATCGTAGGTTTTCCTACTGAG
The DNA here is from genome assembly GCA_904395315.1 of uncultured Clostridia bacterium. Lineage (GTDB taxonomy): Bacteria > Bacillota > Clostridia > UBA1381 > UBA1381 > Ornithomonoglobus. Next base: position 841 of record CAJFNT010000183.1, on the reverse strand, counting down.
ACTAATGAAGATTTCAGGGAAACTCTTGACGTTTTGAGAAAAGTCAGATTTGACAGTATTTTTTCGTTTATATACTCAAGACGTGAGGGCACACCCGCAGCGAAACTGGAACCTGTACTGTCGGATGAGGAGATACACAAAAATTTTAACGAGTTGCTTGAGCTTCAGAATGAGATATGCAAGGAGAAAAACCTTGAATATGTCGGAAAGATAGAAGAGGTCCTTGTAGACGGCGAGAGCAAAACAGACAGGAACCTTATGACCGGAAGGACCGACAGCGGAAAAATAGTTAATTTTGAAGCTCCTGAGAATTCAGTCGGAGAATATGTAAAGGTCGAGATAACACGCGCAAGACAGTGGAGTCTTGAAGGGAAAATGGTATAAATGTAATTGAAAGGATTTTGTATTATGACTATATTTGAGAAAACAAGAGAACTCGGAGAAATGATAAGAGATTCCGAGGAAATGAAGGCCTATAAAGCGGCTGAGCTTGCTCAGAAGCAGGACGAAACATCGCAGGAGGCTATGAAAGAGTTCAATCTGAACAGGATAAATCTTGCGAGAGATATGCAGAACGGCAAGCTGTCAAGAGAAGATGCTGTTGAGAAGAACAATAAGGCGTTTGAGGAACTTTGTGAAAAAGCTCCTTTGATAAAAGAGTATGTTGAAGCAAAAGAGAAATTTGATGCTGTGGTCAATCAGGTGAATACGATAATAAACTTTTATATAACCGGCTCGACCGGCGGCTGCACTCATGACTGCGGAACATGCGGAGGATGCGGCTGATATTGTGCGGTTGCAGCTTCGGCGGCATAGTATCGCGGGATAATACCGCGTACAT
>CAJFNT010000182.1 GCA_904395315.1 uncultured Clostridia bacterium | reverse complement strand
GAGTTATGCGGTGTTATTATCAAATTATCCATTTCCCACAGCGGGCTTGATTTATCGAGCGGTTCTTCCTCAAATACATCAAGAGCAACGCCGCCGATCTTGTTTCCCCTTAATGCAGCTGTAAGCGCAGTCTCATCCACCACTTTGCCGCGCGATATATTGATCAATACTGCATTGCTTTTCATTATCTCAAAACATTCCGCATCTATCAGATGGTATGTCTCATCCGTGAGCGGCAAAGTCAATACGAGCACATCTGTCTTTTCCAATGCATCGTTCAATCGTGAAATATGTACGAACTCATCATAATATTTCCCGGCAGGCTCAAACAGATCAATGCCTGTAATATGTACGCCAAAGGCTTTAAAACGCTTTGCCGCCTCTGTACCTATGCTTCCGCATCCTGCTATCGTTACAGTCTTTCCGCAAAGCTCCGCAAGGCCACGCTGCTTTTCCCAAACTCCACAGGATTGGTTTTTATAAAACACTTTGCTTTGCTTGTACAATTCAAGCGTCTTAAGCACTGCCCATTCTGCCATCGGTATACTATAAACACCGCGAGCGTTATGTATTTCTATCCCATTAGCCTTTATGTATTCCATAGGCACTCTGTCATAACCTGCGCTTGTAAGTTGGATATACTTCAGCCGAGTAAAATCCTCTATATTATTATGCAGAAAGAGCCCATTGCAGATAACTGCATCATATTTTTCCGGTTGTTCGACCTTGTCGGTTTCGTATTGAACAAAATCTGTATCTATATTCAATTGTCTTATAGCATCAATTTGATTTTTACAGAAATTATATGCACCTGTTAATAAAATTCTCATAACATCCTCTTATCGAGATTTATAAAATTTAGTCCTATAATAATAGTACAATTTCTCCATCCATATTCTATATGAATGAAAGTATAAATTCTGAACCTCTACATCTGCGTCTACTATGTCTTTATTCGCATAAGCCATAACTTCTTTGTGGACACTATCACTTTTTCTATAATCATGAGGAAATGATAAAAACAGCTCAAGTATCTTTCTATTATTCATTGGCATCGTAACCCTATGGAAAATATTTTGCGAAGATACAACCGATGTCCCCCAAGCACCCATTCTAACTTCCCAATAGAATAAATCTGTATGTTCAAAATTATACTTTCCACTATATATATCTGTTTCGTTCATGAATTTTTTATATATGTTATCAGACTTTTTCAAAAGTCTGGGATGTAAGAAATATCGTGTCTGAAATATACTAAAGTGCCTTTCTGTTAACCTGTCAGGCATTTTGATATCATATTTTCTTTCCAAAAATACTCTTGCTGTTTCGGATGCCCATGATTTTAATTCAATATCATATGCATTAAGTTTATACAAAAACACATATTTTCTTATTTCATTATCTGCCATCTCAGATATATAATTGCGATTATGTATAATTAGTTTTTTCCAAAAACCAAAATCCTCTATTTCATCATTATTTTCCAGGATTTTATATATTATGTGCTCTAAAGCTAATTTGTCACATATTTCATGTGCAGCTTTGGCATCAACTAATTCCTGCGGCTTTGAGTAAAAGCTATAATAACTAAATTTGTCGTATAGTCCATTTGCACACGCCAACGTGGTTTTGCTGTCTGTCCCTCCAGATAACGAAATTGCTCTTCTATCCCATTTTTTTGTACAACATTCTATTCCATTATGAATTAACTTATAAATATCTTCTATACCCTTTTGAAATTGATCTTGTGTTTTAAACTCTGCATGGCTACGAACCGGATAAAACCTTTTTATAGAAAACACGCCATCTTTGTATTGCATGTATGTATTTCCACCAAGTCTTTTTAATTCTTTATATGGGGATAAGTTACCCGGCAAATGCCTATTCCCTATATTATAACATTTTGTCTTTACCAACTTCTCAACAAAAGGATCTATATTGATATCCAATATATCTCCCAACAATTGTGGATATTCGGTGATAAAAATATTGTTCTCTATTTTCCCAAAATAACAGGACTGCATACCACAGCAATCTTGTGCAACTAATATTTCGCCACTTGTATCATTTGTTATACAAACCAAGTGTATCCCTGTCAGTTCACTTAATTTATCAAAAAAGTCATTCCTTTTATACGCTTCCAATAATGAATCTATAATTTTGTCTTCACTATATTCCATCGAGAAAGGATTGTATGCATGCCCTATCAATGCTATTGTAAAAGCATTATTGCTATATGTATACAACGTTTGATCTTTGTGAATATATATCGTGTAAATACCAAATTTTTTTGTGCTCCACATATTATAAAATGGATATTTATCTAAATCACTAATGTTTTTATCCGTTATTATATAACCCCGTCTAAATAGACACTCACGATATTCAGCATTTTTATCAAGGTAATCTTTAATATCATTTTTATATGTTAGCATATTATCTTTTCTCCATTCATAGATTTACAATTGATTTAATGCACGACTGCATATATTGGTTATTCTCCTTAAAGTAATCACTGTGTAGCTGTATTTCCCGCTCGAACGACCTCATGCAACCTATCCCTGTTTCAAATATCGTTCGTATCCTGTCAAGATCCTTTATCTTCTCGTAATTGCAGAAGCTTCGTGAAAGTATCACACTCGATGAACCCAGGCGGTAATGTTCCTT
>CAJFNT010000181.1 GCA_904395315.1 uncultured Clostridia bacterium | reverse complement strand
TATCCATATCTTCCAGCGAGAACTCCACCCGAATCTTTTTCGAGTCGATCTCACCCTTGGAAAGCAAGACAACCGTCTCCACATGACATGTCTGTGGAAACATGTCCGCACCGACACATCTTATAAGTTTGTAACCTTTTTCTGCCAAATATGCTGCATCACGTGCAAGCGTTGATACATTACATGAAACATATACTATACGCTTAGGTTTTGCGATTACTATAGCTGAAAGTGTATTTTCATCACTTCCCTTTCTCGGAGGATCCAATATAACTATATCAGGCTTGGTTCCGGCTTCTATTAATTCAGGAACGGCTTTTTCTGCGCTTTCGGCAAAAAATTCCGCATTTTTAACATTGTTGAGCTCCGCGTTTTTACGCGCGTCACAAACTGCCTGCTCAACGATCTCGATCCCTATGACTTTTTTTGCATTTGCAGCAGCCGCTAATGATATCGTTCCAATGCCACAGTAAACGTCAAGCACAGTATCACTATCTGATATATCAGCAAATTCAAGTGCCTTATTATACAATAGCTCAGTCATCGAATGATTTATCTGATAAAAACTGTGAGGTGATATCTTAAATTTCATACCGCATAAGATATCGGTTATTTCCGGAATACCATATATCAATTTATTTTTATCACCAAGAACTGAATTCGTTCTATTCTTATTTATATTGATATAGATCGAAACTATATCCGATGATATATTCTTTAAACGTTTTATCAGTCGCTCACGATGCGGCAAATTATTTCCGTTTATAGACACTGCCACCATTATCTGCCCTGTAGCTACAGCATTTCTTATAAAGACACGCCTTACCAGACCTGAATGAAAATTCTCGTTATATGCGGAAATATCATTTTCTTTCATATAATCCACAACAGCATCCTTGATTTTTGAACTTATATCCAAACAAACACAACAATTATCAACAGGTATTATATCATGAGATCTTCTCGCGTAAAAACCACTTACGATCTCTCCGTCCTTATTATATGCTATAGGAAAAATACACTTATTTCTGTACTGATAAGCTTTTTCCATTCCAATGATCTCATCGCACTGAAAATCTTTAAATCCGCCTATCCTTTTAAACGCAGACTCTATAAAACCAATTTTAGTATCAAGCTGCAATTTATATTTTATGTGCTGAAGATGGCAGCCTCCGCATCGTCTGAAAACAGGGCACACAGGTTCAGTTCTATACAAAGACGGTTTTATAATATTCAACAATCGTCCTATAGCATAATGAGAAAGCACTTTTACAATAACTATCTCAACTAAATCTCCTGGAGCTGTAACCGGAACAAACACAGTAAAACCGTTAATTTTCCCTATCCCATTTCCGTCTGATGATATAGATTCTATTTCTATATTATATTTCTTATTCTTTTCGACCATAAAATCCTCCACAGTCTTTAATATATTTATTTTACAACAATTCTTATTAGATTTCAATAGAAAACCAAAAACGGCTTTGAATTTATCCACTCAAAACCGTCTTTAATATCTTTATATCATCTAATATATCACACAGCCTTTTTTCTGCGAACATATGTAGGAACGACTTCAGCAACTACATCTTTGATCGCTTCATTATCGTCACTTATTTCCACTATTTCAAGCTTTTTCAGCATAAGATCGAGTCTTTCCATATCTATATCTATAGGCTTGCCTATAAATATTTTATTATGACTTGTTTCCGTAAGTCCCTCCTCATCCATCAATAGCTCTTCATAAAGTTTTTCACCAGGACGAAGCCCGCAGAATTCTATCTTGATATCTATATCCGGTCTATATCCCGAAAGTCTTATAAGATTTCTCGCAAGATCATATATCTTTACCGGCTCTCCCATATCAAGAACAAATATCTCTCCGCCTTTTGCGTAGCTGGCTGCTTGAAGAACAAGCTGTGCAGCTTCAGGGATCGTCATAAAGAATCGGGTTATATCTTTATGAGTTACTGTTACCGGACCTCCATTCTCTATCTGACGCTTAAACAATGGGATAACACTTCCGTTAGATCCGAGAACATTTCCGAATCTTACTGCTACAAATTCCGTTTTGCTGATCTTCTGCATACATTGTACTATCATTTCACATATACGCTTTGTCGCTCCCATTACATTCGTCGGATTTACAGCCTTATCAGTCGAGATCATAACAAACTTTTTAACTCCATATTTATCAGCGCATTTAGCAACATTCAATGTGCCAAACACATTATTCTTTATCGCTTCGCCCGGACTATCTTCCATAAGCGGAACATGTTTATGCGCGGCAGCATGGAAAACGATATATGGTTTATATTCCTCAAATATACTTTCAAGTCTGTCCATATCTCTTACAGACGCTATGACAACATCCGGTTTGTTATTAGGATATTTTCTATTCAGCTCCATCTGCAATTCATATGCGTTATTCTCATATATATCAAGTATAACAAGCTTTGCGGGATTGAATCTCATTATCTGACGACACAGTTCTGAGCCTATAGATCCTCCTCCGCCTGTGACAAGTATCACTTTCCCTGTTATATAATTTCCTATCTCCGTGTTATCAAGTTTGATAGGCTCGCGCGCAAGCAAATCTTCTATCTCAACATTTCTTACACTGCTGTACATATTGTTCTGATCAATTATTTGATCAATACTCGGCAATATTTTTATCTTGCATCCGGTTTCATTACATATTTCAATTATCCTTTTTCTTTCTTGCATAGTAGCTGAAGGAAGAGCTATAAGGATCTCATCAACTCTTTTTTCGCGGCATATCCTTCTAATATCATTTCTATTTCCAAGTACCTTTTCACCATATATACGTATATTTTTCTTTGCCGGATCATCATCTATAAAACCTACCACATCATAATTCAAATTATCATTATTCGATATATCCCTCAATACAATAGTCGCAGATGATCCTGCTCCTATTATAAGCAGTCTCTTTTTATCTGATGAATTTGACGTAGTATTATAAAGATTATGTATAGCTCGGATCAACATGCGTGAACCTATTATTTCAACGCTTGCCACCACCATAACACAAAGACTTATTTTAAAATAAAAGCTTTCTTGAAATATTATAACATTTGCTGCCAGTGCTATAATTGAAGCCGCCGCACATGATCCTGTTATCCTGACATAATCCTTGGTGCCGCCATATATCCACATAACTGTATATACTCCGCATAACATATTTATAATTGCAAATATAATATCTGTTATTAATATAGCCGGAATATTTGATAAAGCAATATTAACAGCACTAAAAATATTATTAATAAGCAAAAGTGATGCTAAATATGCAATTGGTATGAACAATAAATCAGCAATGAATAGATATCTGTTTCTTATTACTCCTCCCATAAATTCAAATTGTTTCTTTTTTTTATTTATAGTTGCCTCTCTCATAAATAATAACCACCTAATAAATATATGTTTTATGTGCCCATAGGTCCCCGAGCAATATATTAACACATTTTTAACTAAAAATCAAGCTATTTTCCCTATTTACTGTATTTTTATCAGTTATTTAAATATTTTATACAAAATAAATCAATAAAAAAAGTGATATTATATTGCATAGTGTAAAATTACTTAATATTTTAAATAATTATACATGTAAAAAGCAGTGCGTATGCGATCCATAGCACTGCTTTTAGTCATTTATAAAACCAATGATGGAGCTGTGTAAACACGCCCTGCAAGCTCTTGATCAAGCATATATAGACTTTTGGGATCAGAACCAAACAACTCCATTTTCTTAATGAGATCTCCCGCGTTTGTTTCTTCTTCTCCCTGTTCTTTAACAAACCAATCAAGGAACTGCATTGTTCTAAAATCTTTTACATTATACGCAGCTTCATAAATAGTATTTATAAGTGATGTAACATAGCATTCATGCTCAAGTCCTGCCTTGAGAGGATCCATATTATTGCTTAAAACAGCCTGTGGTTTCTCAATGCTCTCAAAAGTGATCTTAGCACCATTATTCTGCATATATGTGATCATCAACAGTGCATGGTCACGCTCCTCCTGAGCCTGAACATTGTACCAATTTGCAAAACCTTTCAAGCCTTGCTCCTCGTAATAATTCGAAAAGTGCAAATACAGATATGCTGAATAAAACTCTTTATTTATCTGCACATTCAAAAGCTCTGCAACTTTCTTGTCTAACATATAAAATTCCTCCTTGTAAAACTATATTATTAATCAAAATATAAGTTATATATTTTGATTATTATCTCATTTTTCAAAATGCTGATAATCTCTGTACGAGGACCAATCCCCTCCCCATGTCCAGCCTCTTGAAGTAAATATCCTATATATTTCAGTGTCATGACCTATATATGCTTCTTTTGCTATCTCTGAAGTCCATGCGCTTATATCTCTGCTCCAATATTCTCTTGCGTTCTCATGAGCTCCGGTTCCGTCGCTTGAAACATAAGGATTTATCTGCGGATTTATATCTATAGCTAATCCAAGACCATGTCGCGATAAATTTCCCGAGCCGCTTGTCGAAGGTCTATAATTAAATGCAGACGTATTATTATACTCTATAGACTCGTAATCATCAGCATTATAATTATCTACAAGCTCCATTCTTTCAATAGGATATTTTATGTCAAACAGTTCAGCAAAAATATCAAGAACTTCTTCAGCTACAGAATTGTTCACCACCATATGCCCCATTTGAACTTGATAATTAAAATCATAATAAGGTATTGTAAGATAGGATAATTCATCCAAAGAAATATCGTTATTTTCTCTGTATGAAAGCCCGTACATCATATCTCTTACATCCTGTGGTATAGCTTCAGCAGTTCCTCTTCTGATCACAGGTGTCGCTGTAGGTATATTTTGAGTCGCCTGCGGAGTTATCTCCGCAACGGCAGGAACAGCTTCTTCAGTGATCTGCGGCGCCTGAGTGGCAACCGGAATATCAGCGCTATCTTTGCTATTGTTATTTCTTATAACAAAATATACAGATACAATTATTATTATCAATATTGCGGATGCTGCGGCGATTATTATTTTTTTTACGAAATCCTTATTAAATTTTGTGTAAACAGCCTCTGATCTATCATCTTTATTTGTAATATCATCGGTATACAGATCAGGATCACGGTTTATACATATACGTTCGCCTGCCTTTAATTCATTACGATCATCTGCCATTTTACCGCATTTTCGACAAAACTTTTCTCCCTCATGTATATAGTTTCCGCAATTATCACACCTCATATAATATCCTCCAAGAATTCAACTATCAATATACTTCGATCTCGCTGATCGCGATGTCTTTCCAATCGCCATAATATGTATCAAGAACCCGCACAGTAATATACGATGTCATAACAGGAGCGTCTAATCTAATATCCTGCATTATTCTATACTGATCGATACCGCAGCTGTAGATCTTTTGTCCTCCCTGATACTCTATCGAAAATTCTGTTATCCGTCTGTTTCTTGTATAAGTAGATTCGTTTTTAAAATATCCGTTTGCAACTCTGACACCGGTTACATATTGAGGTGTATCTGCGCTAAGTGTAATATACGGATTAAGACTCACATTTCTGTTTGCGCTCCAAGCTGTACTATAATCTCCATCAATCGCATATGACGGAAAATACTCAACAGCACTTCCGGATGTATAATCTGTACCTCTTGTGGACGATGCTTCGATCTTGGTGAAAACAGGAGTCGGAATAGGTGTGGGTTGTACAGTAGGCGCTAAAGTCTGTGCAATATTGGTACTCGATACTTCGTCATCAATTGAATTATTATTTGAATTCATAAGAAGCATTACGATTATGATTATAGATATTATAATCACACATGCAGACGCAGCTATCACAATCGGGATCACATAAGATTTTTTTTCAGGATGTATATAATTATTATTTTGATTTGATACATTTTCAGATATATACATTCCACATTTTTCACAGTATTTATCATTTTGAGACACAACAGCACCACAAGACGGACAGTTTTTTTCACTGCTATCATTTACATTATTAATATTATTATCTGTGTTAGGTGTTTTCTGAGCAACAATATATCCGCAAACTCCACAAAATGTTGCATTATCCTCTATCTTTGCACCACAGTTTGGACAATTCATAAATAACCTCCGACATTTAAATATACAGCTTTCTCTGCAAAATACATTATAGCACAAAATAATACATTTTTCAAGTATTATTAAAAACTTACTTGAACCGAAGAATAAAATAGGCAATAAAAAAGCAGCCCCGATTGGAACTGCTCCTTTACTTCCTCATGGCTCCTCGAGTCCGGCTCGAACGGACGACCCTGCGGTTAACAGCCGCATGCTCTGCCAACTGAGCTATCGAGGAATATCGTAATCCGGCAGCGTTCTACTCTCCCGGGAGGTCGCCCTCCAAGTACCATCGACGCTAT
>CAJFNT010000180.1 GCA_904395315.1 uncultured Clostridia bacterium | reverse complement strand
GTCTCCTGCACAGTAGCTGTACCAGTTCGTTCCGTCCTTTGCCGGATCTTCGGTAATGAATCTGCCTGTCCTGCTGTCATAGTATCGATTCCTCAGATAGATCAAGCCGGTCTCATTATCCAGATACTCTCCGCTGTATCCGAACGGATCAGGTGATTCTCCTGTCCATTGATTGCCGAATGCGTCATAATCCATTCCGTAATCTCCGGTATTGATCAATTCTCCGTCTTCATCTGCATAGCCGACAATATTCATATGCTGATCTTTCAAATACGTCTTTACAACTCCGTCTTGATTGGAAATATGTATTCCCTGTCCGTCATACGTATATACTCCGCTGCTGCTTCCGTATTCCTCAGCAAGATTTCCTCCGTTCCATACAAAACCGGTTTCCGTACCATTGACTCTTTTTTGCGTTCTCAGATTATCAGCATTGTACTCATATTCCGCTGCAATCGTACCGCTGTTGTAATTCGTAAGTCGTCCGAATACATCATAACGATAGATCGATGTGTCCGCTCCTTGCGATGAATGACCCGAAATTATCGCCTCACTGCCGCCTTCATCAGGGATATTTACCATCGTTGGAATACCGACCTGCTTCGCCGTCATATTGCCGTTTCCGTCATAATAGTAATGAGTATCTTTATATTTGTTTGTATTTTGCTCTTCATTGTATGTATTTGAGCTTTCATTTATGATACGATTGTTCAAATCATTCTCATATGTTGTCGTTTCAGTTACATGATAATCATAATTTGATGTGGTCTTCTTGACCCTATTTCCCCTTGCGTCATACTCATAGCTATTTATCACCGGTTGACTTGCTGCATTTGCTGTATAATCATGTATAAGTCTGCCTGAATTGTCATAATTATAATGCTTTGTTCTGCTCTCATACGTGCTTCCCTGCTCGTATGGCATATATGAACTCTTTAATGATCCGTTCAGTAAATACTCATTTTCCGAATATGTATACACACTGCCGCCCTTTGTCGTTTCCATTCTTGTCAGCATTCCCGCATTATTGTATTCATATTCTGTATTTACTCCGTTATTCTGGTCTTTCATCAAAAGGTTGCCGTTGGCATCATATCCGTATGTTGTTATTATACCATTGTTTGTCAGCTTTGTCAACCTATTGGCCGCATTATACTCATAACTTATTTCATTGCTGTTCTCTGCTCCGCTCAGTTTATACGATGTCAGATTCGAGTTGCTGTCATAGCTGTATTCCTGCTTTTCTCCTTCATCTGATATACTTTCTGTCAGCCTGCCCAAACCATCATACGTGTATTCTTTCGTTTCCGGTGAGCCTTCCGTATAACTCTTCTTTAAACCGAAAACTCCGTATACATTTTTTATTACGTTTGAATTTCGGTCTGTTTTACTCAGTACATTTCCCGCGCGGTCATATTCATTATATGTTTCCACTCCGCCCATCGGATCTGTTACTTTATACAGATATCCGCTGCTGTTGTACTCATATTTCGTTGACGCTCCGCCTACAGGATCTTCGCTGTACGCGGTGAGTCCGGTTATCATCTCGGTCACTTTTCCCGCAAGGTCATACTTGTACTGTGTAACAAGATCGCTTTCTCCGTTTTCAACGATCTGTGCTACGGCATTACCCATCACATCATACTTATACTCTGTCGTTGAATAAACATCCGCGCTCCTCTTGACCGCCGTCTTTAACGTATTGGAGTTCTTATCATAATATGTCTTTACCTCTCCTCCGGTGCTTTCATCGAACGGAGTTACCGACCTTACCGCTCTGCCGAGTGCATCATATTCGGTGCTTGTCGTATTCCCGTTTGCATCCGTTACGCTCAGCGCCTGTCCCGCCATATCGTATACTGTGCTGACACTGTCGCCAAGAGCGTTGGTCTGTTTTGTTACCTGCCCTGCATAGTTATACTCGTACAATGTTTCTCCGCCGTTTCCATCCGTTTCTTTTGTTACTCTGTCGGCATAATCGTACTCATATTCCTTTACTATGCTTTCATCACCGTTTTCTACCTCCTGCTTGATAAGCCTTCCATATTTATCATACGTATCGATCTCAGTTGATACCAACGTTCCGGTCGTGCTTGATGTGTAATACTTTACTGTTTTTGTTACAACTTGATCTTCTCCGGATGCCGCATAAGAATAAGATTCTCTGTACATCGCAGCTCCGCCGTTATCAAACACATTCTTTGTGGAAAGCCTGTCAAAGATATCGTATCCGTACGATTCGGTCATATAGTTTGATCCATCGGTATATTGATGTACACCCACAAGCATCCCTCTGCTGTTAATATCTATTATTAGAGAGCCAAAAGGTTGCAAAAATTTATATTTTTATATTTTACACCAATATACATAGTTTTCATTTTAAAGCTTTTTTACTTTTTCAATTATATCTTTAAGCTCATCATATGTAATATACTCCT
>CAJFNT010000179.1 GCA_904395315.1 uncultured Clostridia bacterium | reverse complement strand
TTGTGAGATGCCGGGCGAAGTGTCGGAGGAGGAGATAATAAAGCATTTTGACGGTAAATGCAAAGTGGATATAACAAGATAAAACTTATAGATGCGGTGTTGCTGTGATAAGAAAAGAAGCAAAAACTAAATTAACGAGGAACATTAAACAGGCCTCAGCAAATGAGTTAGAGATCATTTGCTGGGGCTTTTTAACAACACCCAAAAACATCTGGTATTGAGTTTTATAACAGAAATATTGGATAATTGTAAAACTGAATTTCGGCGGAAAATGCAAACGACACACAAGACAATGAAAAAAGCATAATAATAAGGGTTTCAAATGTTCTGGGTGCATCACGTTGAGGCTGTATCAGATCAACCATGCTTTTGACATAACACAGAATTTAGTATAAGCAGTTACTATTTCAATGTTATGGAAAAACATAGGGCATTATTTTAAGCTGTACATGAATTCGCCACATATGTAAAAATGCTTTATAAGCATGGAATGAAATATGATATAAGCATTGGACATTGATGAACATAAGTGATAAAATATAGTCATAGATAAATCTAAAAGAATATAGAGAATGGAGGCATATATGACTACAGAGGAAGCAAGCGTAAGGTATTGCATACCAATTAAAATTCTAAAAGAATACGAAAGCATGGAACTTTGTGGTACGGTAAAGCGCATGATGGGAGCATGGCAATATGATGATCAGGACATTGAAAGGCTCAGCATGATAATGACACTGCACGATATAGGCTTTTCAAAAAAGGATATAGACGAATATATGCGGATTTTGATTTCAGGACAGAATAATGAAGAGTGTATAATGATGCTTAACAGGAGAAGAAAACTTACACTTGATAGGATCCATGTCATGGAGAAGCAGATAGATAATATCGATTATCTGCGACACGAGATACAAAGAGTGAAAGAAACAGGAGACGAAAATGATGAAATATAAAATAATGATGATACTGACCGTATTGTGCGTATCATGCGTGGCTCTTGTTACCAGCGGATGCGTGGACCGGGCGGCGGAACATACACAGGAGCAGATCGCGGTGTCCGCGGCGGCACCGGAGTCGACAGAGTCGCCCGAGTATATGGTTTTTAATGACGAGAGCATCCGCCTGCGGGATTATGCGTCGCTCATATCACTATTCGGGCAGTTGAGTTATGAAAATGTGACGATAGAAGATGAAGATGATTTTATCGACGCAGCGTCAGAATATGATATGGAGCATCTGTCTGATCTGTACAGCTATATAAGCTCGCTGTCCAACTCGGATGCCGCTGAGCTGCACAGGATCATGCTCGAAGCACTGAACAACGCATAAGAGGCGGGAGAGCGGACATGAAACCAAAAATGATGATAAAGCTTGCTATAGATATTGTTATGACGGTGATAATGCTGCTTCTCATGGCATACGTTTTTACCGGCTACAGACCGCATATGTGGCTGGGGATATCGGAATTCATACTCTGTATTATCCATAATATATTGAACCGTAAATGGTATTTCGCGCTTTTCAAGGGAAAATACAATTTGGTGAGAACGGTGCATACCGTAGTAAATATCGCTGTATTTTCCTCCATGATAGGTTTGATGATAAGCGGGATAATACTTTCGAATGCCTTCGGGCTTATAAGAATACATGCGGGAAGGGCTTTCGCAAGACAGCTGCATATGCTGTCCTCGTACTGGGGCTTTCTGCTCATGTCGCTGCACCTGGGACTGCATTGGAGAATGATCATGGGAATGCTGAGAAAGCGGTTAAAGCCGCTGTCAAGGGCGCAGATATTCCTCGTCAGGATCGCCGCATGCATGATTGCGCTGAACGGCATATACGCGTTTATAGATAACGAGATCATATCGTATATGCTGCTGGCGCGTGAATTTGCGGGGTTCGATATGACCAAGGGAATGCTTGGTTTTATAGCCGAGCATATCGCGATGATGGGGATCTATATATTTATCGCACATTACGCGACAGTTCTGTTGCGCGGGATAAAAAGGAAGGAGAAACAAAGAAATGAACATTTTGGTGATCAAGGGAAGCCCGCGTAAAAACGGTTCGTCAAATTTGCTGGCGGAGCATTTTATACGCGGGGCAGAGGAGGCAGGACATAATATAAGCGTGTTCGATGCCGCTCATGCTGACATCGGAGCGTGTCAGGGCTGCGACTACTGCGGCATGAACGGTCCGTGCCGTCTTAAGGATGATATGGACGAGCTTCGCGATAAGCTGCTTAAAACGGATATAGCTGTGTTTGTAACGCCGCTCTACTATTTCGGATTTTCGGCGCAGATGAAGTCCGTTATAGACCGTTTCTACAGCTTCACCGGCAGACTGTCGGGAAGGCATCTCAAGACCGCGCTTATAGCAGCGGCTTGGAACAGCGACAGCTGGACAATGAAGGACCTAAAGGCGCATTACGAGACCATGTGCAGATATATGCACTTTAAGAATCAGGGGCAGATATTGGGAACGGGCTGCGGCACACCGTCAATGACGGCGCATACCTCTTTCCCGAAAAAGGCATATGAGCTTGGGCTGAATCTGTGAAAGCAAGCGGAAACGGAGGTATGAGAATATGAAAAAAGAGTTGGCTATGCTGCTCTCTGTCAGCAGCCTGTTCACTCTCTGCGCCGCGGACGGGGAGTCGGTCCGGACCGCGCCGGAGAGCACAGAGATCGTGCTTAGGATAGGCGATCCGATGATGACGGTAAACGGCACGGAAAAGGAGATAGATCCCGGGCTGGGGACCGCTCCGGTGATAATTAACGACCGCACACTGCTTCCCGTAAGAGCGATCGTTGAGGAGCTTGGAGGCACAGTAGGATGGGATGGAGACGCGCGCGAGGTCACGCTTGGATATAACGGCAGCGAGATCGTGCTCACGATAGACAGCACAGCAGCCGATCTGAACGGCACAGTGGAGACACTCGATACCGCGCCGACTATCATAAATGACAGAACGATGCTTCCCATACGCTTTATAGCGGAAGGACTTGGATTGAATGTGGAATGGAACGGTGACGCACAGGAAGTCACGATAACAACGGACAGCGGAAACACAGTTGAAGCGGCGGGCATGCAGCTTATAGAGGGCGGAACGTTCACTATAGGCAGTCCATCGGATGAGCCGGAGCGTGATGAGGATGAGACGCGGCATACTGTAACAGTGGGCAGCTTTTATATGGCTTCGACCGAGGTATCGCAGGCGGAATATGCGGCTGTGATGGGTGAAAATCCGAGCGAGGAGCAGGGAGACGATCTTCCGGTCGAGAGCATCACATGGTATGACGCGATAGCTTACTGCAATGCGCTGAGTGAGGCTGAGGGACTCACGCCGTGCTACACGGTGTCGGGCACGACCGTCACATGGGACAGGAGGGCCGACGGTTACCGTCTGCCGACCGAGGCGGAATGGGAATACGCGTGCCGCGCGGATACGGAAACGCCGTTTAGCTTCGGTGACTACGTAAACGACAGCGACGCAAACTGCTATAACGCCTACGGCTATAACAACGATGCGAGCGGCAGCTGGGTAAACGGCTACCTTGAGCATACAGTGAGTGTCGATGAATACAACGCAAACCCGAATGGGCTGTATAATATGCACGGCAATGCAGCCGAATGGGTATGGGATTGGTACGGTGACTACGGCACAGGAGAGCTGACCGACCCGACAGGTCCTGAGAGCGGCAATTACAAGGTCGCGCGCGGCGGCGGATGGAACGATATGCCCAAGCATATCCGCTCGGCATACAGGATGGCGCATCCGGCTGACGTGCCGTTATACAGCATAGGCATGCGTCTTGCGCGGAATGCTGAGGGCGGCACTGGAACCGTAACGAGCACGAATAACGCGGCTGCCGAGCCTGCCGGCAATACGCTTATCGCCTACTTCTCGCAGACAGGAAATACTCAAGGCTTTGCCGAGATAATCCAGGAGATGACCGGAGCGGACGTGTTCCGTATAGAGCGCGCGGAGCCGTATTCGGCAACTCATAATTCGCAGGGCTTATACGCCGAGGCGCTTGACGAGTACAGATCAAACGCATCTCCCGAGCTTGCGGCATACCTTGAGGATGCGGGACTCGATATAAATGATTACGATACGATAATTCTCGGCTGCAGCAATTGGTGGGCATCGATACCGGCGCCGGTGCGGACTTTTCTTGAACACTACGATCTTTCCGACAAAACTATAATACCATTCTGCAGTATGGGCGGCGGACGTTTCGGGCAAATAATAAGCGCAATGGCGAAGCTTGCGCCGGACAGCACGATAAAGGAGGGCTTATGCGTGACATATTCATCATATGACAGAGACGAGATATCAAACTGGCTTGAAAACAGCTTAAACGCCGGTGAGGAAAACAGCGCTTCGGCGGCAGAGACGAGGGTAAGGCTTTCATGGAGCGGCAATGAGGCGGTGATCTCATTGGAGGACAATGCTACCACGCGCGATCTTATCTCAAAGCTGCCGATGACTGTTACTTTTGAGGATTTCAACAATACCGAAAAGATAGCGTACATGGCTGACGAGCTGGAGGTAGACGATGCGGCGAGGGGCTGTGATCCCGAGCCGGGAACAGTGGCGCTGTACGTGCCGTGGGGGAATCTGTCGGTGTTCTATGAGGCCTGGAGCGCATCGGACGATCTTGTGACGATGGGACGCATCGAGTCCGGGCTTGACGCTCTTGTGTCGATGACGTCGGATTTTGAGGTCACAATAGAGCTTGCTCAGTGAGGTGCGGTATGAAGAAATATATATTGATATTGGCTGTTTCACTTATGTTGATATTCGGAGGATGTTTAACATCCTCTGCGGCGGAATTTACGGTAACGGACACCACCGCGGCAGTCACGGACGCACCCGCAGATTCCGAAATGATAGTCGCTCTGTACAGCGGCGAAACACTAACGGGATTAAGTAGCTACAGCGGCAGCGGAAGCATAACAGGTAACTATGCCGAGGATATGCCCGCAGCTTTGGGGCGTTCTGACAGTATAAAGGTGTTCTTATGGGAGCTTTCTACGATTGTACCGTATGAGGACAGCTTTGAGGCGGAGCTTGACGAGCTTTCGTCCGGCAGCAATGACAGTAACGCGCTTATCGTATATTTCTCAGCCACCGGCAACACCGAATCGCTTGCGAATACGATAGCCCGGCTAACCGGGGCGGATATGTATGAGATAGTTCCCGAGGATCCGTACACGGATGAGGATTTGAATTACTCGAACGATGACTGCCGTGCCAATCAGGAGATGAACGATCCCGACGCGCGTCCGGCGATAGCGGGAAGCGTAGAGAATATGGATGAATACGACACGATCCTTTTGGGCTATCCGATCTGGTGGGGAACCATGCCGAGGATCATAAATACGTTCCTTGACAGCTACGATTTGTCAGGAAAGACTATAATGCCGTTTTGCACGAGCGGATCGAGTGGTATAACATCATCGGTCACGACGCTTAGGAGCATATGTGCGTACAGCAATGTAACGGACGGGTTCAGAGGAACAGCGTCAACTTCGGAAAGCGCAGTCCTGAACTGGCTCGAAACGAATGGATTCTATGAAGCCGCAAGCAACAGTTAAAAAATGTAACGTTTTTCTGCGGCGAGCACTCGTCTTACATAGACTGTGAACAGTAACCATGCATTAAAGGCATTGTAAGAAATATGATATAAGTATTGGACATTGCGTTGATATTATGATAAAATATTTATGTAAAGCATAATACAGATGTCCGAGGAACTCTGCCGTGCAGGGACAGGCGTTTTGAAAGGCGTATAAAAAATATAAAATACAAAAGGAGGCATTTACAATGAAAAAATTAGTATCCATTCTGGTCACTGCCGCAATGACAGCAGGGATCGCGGCAAGCGCGTTTGCGGTGAACGATGATGTCTTTTCATCGGATACGCAGACACTCACGGCGGCGCTGACCGATATGACCGACAGTGACCGTGAGGAGTATATAAACGATAATCTTGACATAGCCCTTCAGGATATGTCGGTGCTCGTGACGCTCACGGCAAATCAGGCTTACGGAGATATCGATGAGGCTGTCGCAAAGGCACTTGATGATGGGCTCAGCGCTGTTGAGATAAAGGAGGCTATATACCAGTCCGCCCCGTACTGCGGCTACACAAGAGCTATAAATGCGATGGACGCGGCTGACGAGGCACTTACGGCTCTGGGTGAAACGCTTCCGGCAGAGAGCCGTATAACCTCGACCGAGGAGGATAGATATGCTGACGGTCTTGCGGTGCAGAGATATATCTTCGGACCGCAGATCGGTACTATAACCGATGATATGACGCCGAGCCAGAGACTCCAGACTCTGTATCTTTCCGGGATATGCTTCGGTGATTTCTATAACCGCACAGGACTGTCGCTCAACATGAGAGAGTTTCTGACCTTCTGCACTATAGCTGCGAACGGCAGCTGCACAAGTCAGATCGGCTCACACACCACCGGAAATCTCAATGTCGGACATTCAAAGGATATGCTCATCGCAGCGCTGCTTTTAAACGAGCAGTATAACGGAACGGAAAAGACTGCGGCAGCCTTGGCGGCAGTGAACGCTGTAGAGGGAGAACCGGTCGCGGGCGTGATCGAGCCGGCGGAGGCGGATGTGATAGACATCGATTACACCACCGATTCGGCGGAGCTGGAGGATATCATCTCACATTATGACACGGATGATGACGAGGGCTATATCGATGAAAATCTTGATGCCGAGGCTCAGGCGCTCATCGTTGACGCGGTCAACGCGTATATAGACGGAAGCAGTCCGGCAGCCGCAGAGGATGAGGCGGTACAGGCGCTTATCGATCTTGCGCTGCTCGGCGCTGAGGGCGACAGAGAAGCTGACATACCGGCAGCGGTACAGGAGAACCTGTCTGCGGGAAATACGGCTGATACGATGCTCGCCATGTCTCTTTTGTGCACACCGTATAATGGATTCCCGAGAACGCTCAATCTCATGAGCGCAGTGAATTCAGCTTTGGCTGAAGCACCGGCGGAAGCGGAGAGCGAGATAGTTATATCTATGCGGATAGGCGAGCCGAATATGACAGTGAACGGCGAATCGCAGGAGATCTATCCCGGTATGGGAACGGTTCCGGTGATCGTAAACGACAGAACGCTCCTTCCGGTAAGAGCTGTAGTTGAGACACTCGGCGGAGAGGTAAACTGGAACGGAGATACGAGAACAGCCGTGCTTTCATATGGCGGAAACACGATAGAGCTTACGATAGACAGCGCATCGGCGTATCTTAACGGAGAGGCACATACGCTTGATACCACGCCTATTATAATAAACGACAGGACTATGCTGCCTATACGCTTTATAGCGGAAGGCTTCGGCTTTGACGTTACATGGGAGCAGTCCACTCAGACGGTCACGATCTCGGGCTCGGCAGCTGTAACCGCTCAGCCTGAGTCGACAGCTGCACCGGCGGAGAGCGTGACGGCGGAGCCTGCAGCAGGTACACAAACGGGCGAGCAGGAGGAAAACAGGATGCTCGTAGTGTACTTCTCGGCAACGGGAAACACTGAGTCGCTGGCACAGACGATAGCCGAGGTGATGGGCGCGGATATATATGAGATAGTGCCGGAGGAGCCGTATACGAGCGAGGACCTTAATTATTCGGATGACAGCTGCCGTGCAAATCAGGAAATGAACGATCCCGGTGCGCGCCCGGCGATAGCGGGAAGCGTGGAGAATATGGATGAATACGACACGATCCTTTTGGGTTATCCGATCTGGTGGGGCACCATGCCGAGGATCATAAACACGTTCCTTGACAGTTACGATCTGTCCGGAAAGACTATAATGCCGTTCTGCACGAGCGGCGGTACCGGTATCACCACATCGGTCTCGGACATCAGGGGCATCTGCACCGATTCGGAGGTAACGGACGGCCTCAGAGGCTCAGCCTCAACCGGTCAGGCGGATATAGAGAAGTGGCTTGGAGGAGTTTGAAAAGATCAAATAAAGCGAACGAATGATACAGGTATACGTGATTCATATGACTCAGACAAAATTAATTGCTAAATGTTGAACGATCTGAGTTTTGTGTTGGTAATCTACATATATTGTCTGTTGATGGTGAAGATATATTGCTCTAATTTGAGGATCGTGTGCAGGCTCTACGGTAATCTTATTGTATAGTCAGTTATAGATCCTATGCTTAAAGGGATCGTTTCTCATTTGTTATTTCCTGTTTCTTTTAAAGAAGCTTTTTTCGGAAGTTTTTTCTTAAATGCGATAAACATAAACGTTATGCCGACAAGTGTGATCAATCCTAAAATCAGCCATTTAAGATCAAAGCCTCTTTCTGTGTACTTTACACAAGCTGTGCAGGAATCTCCCATTATTTCTATTATTATATATTTGCCGCGCTCGTCTGCCTCGGCACGCTTCCATGCTCCGTCCTTTAGCAGCCACACTTCTGCCTTGTTATTGTTTTCGTTCAGCAAACGGAGCTTTGTCCTGTCGCCGTCCCGGAGCTCTGCGCCTGAGATAGTGATGTCATAGACCTCAGCGTTATCGCCCGCGGCCTCCGGCGGCTCTTCCGCGCCTGCGGCGATGTGCAGTTCCGCCTCATCGGTAAAGCTCCCTTCCGCCAGCGCGAGCGGAAGCTTTCCGCTGCCGTTTCGCTCAATGCTCTCAAGCGAGGTTATGTAGGGACTATATTCGCATACGATCTCTATATCTCCGGTGACTGTTTCCGTGTCAGGCTGCTGCCATTTCCCGTAATGTCCCTCTTTTTCGGGAGCCTTTGGATATTTGAGCTCAGCTATGCTGCTCCCGTATTCGATATACCGCTCTTCCACAACCTCATCATCAGCCACAAATCTTACGGTGAAGCTGATGAATCTTGACGGTATGCCGTCAATGCCCTTCATAGCGTCAAATCCGGCAGGCTCCGCCCTGCCGCCGTAGCTTATGCCGTCGACCGCGCCTATGCCGTTATCTACAAAAAGGTTTTGCGACAGACCATTCAGGTCTTCCGCGCCGCCGCATATCGCGCCGGTGTTTTCTTCGCCGTCTATTGCGGCTATAGAGCAGCAGCCGGAAACTATATCGCCCTTACCGGCTATACCGCCGGAATATCTTTTGCCCTCAATCCCGCATTTTGCATAGCAGCGGCGGACGGAGGCCTCGCTTTTGCCAGCTATACCGCCTGTGTAATCTCCATCGGTGCTTTCGGCATTGCCGTAATTCTCGCATCTGTAAACAGTTCCGAGTGTGGAATATCCGACGATGCCGCCGGTGCAGTCCAGCTTTCCGGTTATATGCCCCTCGTTTATACATGACTGCAGGATAGATTTTGTACGGTATGTAAATTCAAGCGTATCGGGCCGCTCTATATCGTCCTCGGGGTCATCGGCATACTCTATAGCCATGGCCCCGGCTATGCCGCCTGTGTTTCTGTCAGCCTCGACGGCACCGCTGTTAGAACAGCCCTCTATCTTGCCCTGCTTGGTCTTTTCTATGTCCTCATCCGAAACATCGAGAACAATATTTTCATTCCTGTCATTGAGGTCCTCGGCGCCGTCAGCGATAAGATCGGTTATCACATTAAGCTGATCGCCTATGGCTTTGAGCTCCTCTGTCAGCGTGTCTGTTCGGTCTGATACACTGTCTTTCAGCTCGCCGAGCTCGGCAGATATTTCCGAAACGGAGCCCGACAGAGAATCACTTGCGGTCTTGAATTCATCCCCCAGCTTTGTAAATTCCGGCGTGTTTTCATCAGACAGCTCCGTAAGGATCTGTTCCATGTCCCCGAGCGCGTCTGTAATATCCGCCGCCGCGCCCGACATCTCATCAAGAGCAGACGCAAGACCGTCCTTGGCAGTGTCAATCTCGGCAATGGTGTCATCTATATACTCTCCGGCGGCGTCTTGTGCGGCATCCGCGGCATTTTCAAGCCCTTCCACGCTTTCCGAAACGTCCCCGCGGGCATCAGACAGGCTGTCCTTTGTGTCATCTGCGCCGGCGGAGACATCGTCAAGATATTCATCCGCGGCGTCACGAGCGCTGTCTACAGCGTCACTGAGCTCGCTCAATCCGTTCGATATATTATACATCGCGCTGCTCATGTAATCCGCCGCCCGCTGCATATTATCTGCCGCAGAGCGAAATTCCGAAAAGTTTATCTCGGTATTTATGAGCAGTGTGTCAAGACTCTCCTTAGCGGTACTGAGGGCAGAGATATATGCGGCGGTGTTTTCCGCTATTGTTTTTATATTATCACATACTGCCGCCGCGTTTATGCCTATGCTCTCAAGACTCTCGGGCTTTGAACGCAGTATACCTTCTATAGTTTCAAGCGACTGTTTTACGGTTTGCTTTGAAGTGATCATTGTAGAGACAGATTCCGACAGCTCGCTTACGGCGGCTCTGACCTTAGCTTGCTCCCTAAATGTGACCGCGTCCTCAAGATCATTGAGCGCGCGCACGGCGCGTCTTGCTGCGCGGTCGATATTACGTTCCGCCCGAGCCATCTCATTGACGGCAGCTCTTATATCGTCAAGCTCATCTCCGAGCTCGGGAAGCTCAAGCTCTATGTCCTCAAGTATAACGGCAACGGCGTCTAAGGAGTCCGCCAGACTGCCTGCGCTGTCCTTTACGCTGTCAAGCTCATCATCGAGCTCCGGAGCGTTTATGTCGGTATCCTCAAGCACATCAGAGATGTCATCTGCGGCGCTGCCGATCTTGCCGCCGCTGCTTTCAAGACTTTCAAATACCGGTATGAGCTTATCTATCGTGTCCGAC
>CAJFNT010000178.1 GCA_904395315.1 uncultured Clostridia bacterium | reverse complement strand
TTCCGGAGCCTTATCGATCATGTCGTAAGCTTCGTACTGAGCCTGACCCTTAAGAGCCAATACCTTTGTGATAGCAGCTGTAAGTGTTGTCTTACCATGGTCAACGTGACCAATGGTACCAATATTTACATGCGGCTTAGTTCTTTCGAATTTAGCTTTTGCCATTGGAATTTTCCTCCTTAAATATAGAATATAAATTTACGCTTATAATAGTATTTTACTATCTTTTTTCTAAAAAATCAAGTCTTTTTTAGAAAAAAATTATTAATTTTCATTCAAAACAGAGATTTTCCTCTCTGTTTTGAAATGATAATTATATTTTGCTGTAATATCAGCCTTGTTTTCTCTCGTTCATGATCTTTTCCTGGATCGACTTAGGCACTTCACTGTAGTGTGACGGTTCCATTGTATACTGACCACGGCCCTGTGTTCTCGAACGAAGTTCTGTTGCATAACCGAACATCTCCGAAAGCGGTACCATTGCAGTTATCTGCTGAACTCCGCCTGATCTTGCTTCCATCTTCTGAATCATTCCACGACGTGAGTTAAGGTCTCCCATAACATCACCCATGTATTCATCAGGCATGATAACATTTACGAGCATGATAGGCTCCTTGATTACCGGATCTGCCTTTTTCATACCTTCTTTGAATGCCATCGAAGCTGCGATCTTAAACGCCATTTCTGACGAGTCGACTTCATGATATGAACCATCATACAATGTTACTCTTACGTCAACAACGTTGTAACCAGCAAGCACACCTGACTGCATAGCGCCCTGAACACCGGCATCTACCGCAGGAATGTATTCCTTAGGAATAGCACCGCCGACTATGGCATTTACGAACTCATACCCTGCGCCTTCCTCCAGCGGCTCAAGTTTCAGCATTACATGACCATACTGACCTTTACCACCTGACTGACGCGCATATTTGTGCTCTATGTTTACAGTCTTTCTTATTGCCTCTCTGTATGATACCTGAGGTTCACCAACATTTGCTTCCACTTTGAATTCACGAAGAAGTCTGTCAACTATGATCTCCAGATGGAGTTCTCCCATTCCTGCGATGATCGTCTGACCTGTCTCCTCGTCTGTATAAGTCTTGAATGTCGGGTCCTCTTCAGCGAGTTTAGCAAGAGCAACACCCATCTTCTCCTGTCCTGCCTTTGTCTTAGGCTCTATAGCGACACGGATAACCGGCTCAGGGAAGTTCATTGACTCAAGGATTATCGGATGATCCTCATCACAGAGTGTCTCACCTGTAGTTGTGTTCTTGAGACCTACAGCAGCCGCGATATCTCCGCTGTAGCAGCAGTCGATATCCTTTCTGTGGTTAGCGTGCATCTGCAGTATTCTTCCCATTCTTTCTCTATGACCTTTGCATGAGTTGAGAACATATGAACCCGCAGTAACTGTTCCTGAATATACTCTGAAGAAACAAAGCTTACCAACATACGGGTCCGTAGCGATCTTGAATGCGAGCGCTGCAAACGGAGCCTTATCATCCGAAGGTCTTGTCTCTTCTTCCTCTGTGTCAGGATTTATACCCTTTATATCCTCGATATCTGTCGGAGCCGGCATATAATCTACAACAGCGTCAAGAAGCATCTGTACGCCCTTGTTTCTATATGATGTTCCGCAGAGCATCGGCACGATCTCGTTGTGTATAGTTGCCTTTCTGAGCGACTTCTTCAACTCGTCTACAGTGATAGAATCAGGATCCTCAAAGAATTTCTCCATGAGCTCTTCATCGGTCTCGCATATAGCTTCTACCATTTTCTCCCGATATTCCTGTGCCTGCTCGAGCATATCTTCAGGAATTTCCTCTATACGTATGTCTTTTCCAAGATCATCGTAGTAGACCTCAGCCTTCATTGTCATAAGGTCGATTATTCCCTTAAAAGTATCCTCAACACCTATAGGAAGCTGTACGGGCACACCATTTGCGTGAAGTCTCTCATGAACCATATCTACAACTCTGTAGAAATCGGCACCCATGATATCCATTTTGTTTACGTATATCATTCTCGGTACCTTATATTCGTCAGCCTGTCTCCATACAGTTTCAGACTGAGGCTCAACTCCGCCCTTAGCACAAAGAACAGTTACAGAACCATCGAGGACCTTAAGTGAACGCTGAACCTCAACAGTGAAGTCAACGTGTCCAGGTGTATCTATTATATTGATTCTGTGTCTTACTCCGCTCTTCCAGCCTTCTTTCTTTGTCCAGTAGCATGTCGTAGCCGCGGAAGTTATTGTTATTCCTCGCTCCTGCTCCTGAGCCATCCAGTCCATGGTAGCTGCGCCTTCGTGAGTTTCACCTATTTTATGATTGATTCCCGTGTAATACAGGATTCTCTCTGTAGTTGTTGTCTTACCGGCATCAATATGAGCCATGATACCGATATTTCTTGTATTTTCAAGTGATATTTCTCTTGGCATTTATTTTCCTCCTTTCAACAAGGATCTTAAATCTCAAACTGCTTTACTTCTAAGCCGGTATTTTATGATTACCAACGATAATGAGCGAATGCCTTGTTTGCTTCAGCCATCTTGTGAGTATCTTCTCTCTTCTTGACCGAATTACCAGCACCGTTCACAGCATCCATGATCTCGTTTGCAAGTCTTTCCTTCATGGTCTTTTCGTTTCTCTCTCTTGAATAACGTGTAAGCCATCTCAAACCGAGAGTCTGACGTCTGTCAGGACGTACCTCGATCGGCACCTGATATGTCGCGCCGCCGACACGTCTTGCTTTAACTTCAAGAACCGGCATAATATTATCCATAGCTTCTTTAAAAGCCTCAAGCGGATCCTTGCCTGTCTTTTCCTTTACTATTTCAAATGCGTCGTAAACAATCTTCTGAGCAACACCCTTTTTACCGTCGAGCATTATGTTGTTTATAAGCTTTGTTACAACAACATCATTGTAGATCGGATCAGGCAAAACTTCTCTTTTTGCTGTAAAACCTCTTCTTGGCACTTTACTTCCCTCCTTCATAGTATGTGCG
>CAJFNT010000177.1 GCA_904395315.1 uncultured Clostridia bacterium | reverse complement strand
CTCCTTCTTAGCTTAGTCTTCCAATTCCTTAACCACTAATGTGATATGGCTGGTTCTCTTTAAGATCCTGAACGCTCTTCCCTGCGCTCTCGGCTGTATTCTCTTAAGTGACGGGCCCTGTGTGGCATAGCACTCTGATACCACGAGCTTGTCTTTATCCATGTTATTGTTATTCTCAGCGTTTGCTACAGCTGACGCGAGAAGTTTGCCTACATATTCACAGCCTGCTTTAGGCGTATTCTTCAAAATAGCCTCAGCCACGTTTACCGGCTTGTTTCTTATCAGGTCAAGAACTATCTTCACCTTTCTGGATGATATACGAGCATATCTTACTGTTGCACGTGCTTCCATTTAGGAAATCCTCCTTCCAATCGTTTTTGATTGTATTTTAATCTCTGAATTCTGATTTATGAAATCCCCTATTACTTCGATGTTTTTGCTCCTGCGTGACCTTTGAAAGTTCTCGTCGGTGCAAATTCGCCAAGCTTATGTCCAACCATGTCTTCGCTTATGAAAACCGGAACATGCTTTCTGCCGTCGTGTACCGCAATCGTGTGTCCGACCATTTCAGGGAATATCGTGGAAGCTCTTGACCAAGTTTTTATAACTTTCTTTTCATTAGCTTCATTCATCGCATCGATTCTCTTCATAAGGCGCTCTTCTACAAAAGGTCCTTTCTTGATCGATCTACTCATTCTCCGTTCCTCCTTTTACGAACAATATATAAGGACAATTACTTGTCGTTTCTTCTCTTAACAATGAACTTGTTTGACTTGTTCTTTCTCTTTCTCGTCTTGAGACCAAGCGCAGGTTTACCCCACGGTGTTACAGGCTCCGGACGTCCGATAGGTGACTTACCCTCACCACCGCCGTGCGGATGGTCATTCGGGTTCATAACAACTCCTCGAACAGTCGGTCTCCAACCCATGTGACGTTTTCTTCCGGCTTTACCGATCGAAATGTTCTCATGCTGCTGGTTTCCTACAACACCTATAGTAGCCTTACAGTTGAGGCTTATAAGTCTTACTTCTCCCGACGGAAGTCTTACCTGTCCGTAACCGTTTTCCTTTGCCATGAGCTGACCGCTCTCGCCGGCACTTCTTACAAGCTGACCGCCTCTTCCCGGATAAAGCTCGATATTGTGGATAAGCGTACCTACCGGGATATCTTTTATGAACAAAGCGTTGCCGACCTTGATATCTGCGCCTTCGCCCGAAACGACAGTCATACCGTCCGTAAGTCCTTCCGGAGCGATTATATATGCTTTTACGCCGTCCTCATACTGGATAAGAGCGATGTTAGCTGTTCTGTTCGGATCATATTCGATACCTATAACAGTAGCTGTCATTCCATCCTTCTGACGCTTAAAATCTATGATTCTGTACTTCTGCTTATTACCGCCGCCTCTGTGACGAACCGTGATCCTGCCGTAAGAGTTTCTTCCGGCATTCTTGTTCTTCTTGGCAAGAAGCGAACGCTCCGGAGTCTTCTTTGTTATTTCGGCAAAGTCCGAAACGGTCATGAATCTTCTTGCAGGCGATGTAGGATTATACTTTTTTATAGCCATTATCCTTAACTCTCCTTATCTAAAATTACTTGATTTCCATCTGTGACGTTCTGACTCCAAATTACATATCGAAGAACTCGATAGATTTTGAATCAGCCGTGAGAGTAACTATTGCCTTCTTCCATGAAGGACGTCTTCCCTCATAACGTCCCATCCTCTTAAGCTTGCCGGCATAGTTCATTGTGTTTACCTTCGCAACCTTAACTCCGAAAACCTCTTCGACCGCATACTTTATTTCAAGTTTATTGACCGTCTTGGGAACCTCGAAAGTGTACTTTTTGATTTCATTCCCTTCTCTGTCAGTCACAACCTGCATTGATCTCTCTGTTATTATCGGTCTTTTGATGATGTCGTAAGAATTCATTATGCGTACACCTCCTCTAACTTCTCAACGGCTTCCTTCGAAAGTACGAGCGCGCCGTGCTTCATTATATCATAAGTGTTTATAGCTCCAACATGTGTGGGAGTAACACCGTGAATGTTTCTTGATGACTTGTATACGTTATTGTCAGCGTCAGCAGTAACGATAAGAGCCGAGTTAACTTCAAGACCCTTCATAAGGTTTGCTATTTTTGCTGTCTTTATCTCATCAAGTGAGAGTCCGTCTACAACGTATACCGCGTAATCATTATATTTTGCTGTGAGGGCTGATTTAAGAGCAACTCTCTTCATCTTTTTATTCAAGCTGTAACGGTAGCTTCTCGGCTTAGGTCCGAGTGCCACGCCGCCGCCTACCCACTGAGGAGCGCGGATGCTTCCCTGTCTTGCACGACCCGTGCCCTTCTGTCTCCACGGCTTCTTTCCGCCGCCGCGAACCTCTGTGCGGGTCTTTGTGCTCTGTGTACCCTGTCTCTTGTTAGCGAGATGGTTTACGATCACAGCGTGAAGAACAGCCTCTTTAACTTCTGCTGCAAAAAGCGCATCAGATGCTTCCATAGAACCGGTCTTCTGACCTTCCATATTATATAAAGCCAATTTAGCCATTATATTTCCTCCTTTCCAAACACCCGAAATCAAGCCTTAACGGCGTTTCTTATCGTTATAAGACCGCCCTTAACACCCGGTACGGCGCCCTTGACAAGAATAAGATTCTGTTCAGCGTCTACCTTTACAACCTCGAGGTTCTGGATCGTTACTTTATCAACACCATAGTGTCCCGGGAGCTTCTTCCCCTTGAATACACGTCCTGGGAATGAGCACATACCCATTGAACCCGAAACTCTCTTTGAATGCGAGCCGTGCGACATAGGACCTCTGTGGAGGTTCCATCTCTTCATCGGGCCTGCGAATCCATGCCCCTTTGAGATACCGCTTACATCTACTTTTTCGCCGGCTTCAAATATCTCAGCCTTGATCTCGTCACCTACATTGTAGCTGTCGATATCTTCAAGTCTGAACTCTCTCAAATATCTCTTGTTAGCCGTGTTGGCCTTTGCGAAATGACCCTTAAGCGGCTTGTTCACTTTCTTTTCCTTTATTTCGCCATATCCTACCTGAACAGCGTTATAGCCGTCAGTTTCCACTGTCTTTTTCTGAACAACAGTGCACGGTCCTGCGAGGATCGCTGTCACAGGAATGACTTTGCCGCCTTCTCCGAATATCTGAGTCATACCAATCTTAGTACCTAAAATTGCTTTCTTCATGATCTTCCTCCTAAACAGTTATTGGTTTGCACAAAAGCAAATGCAAACTTGACCTGCATCATAACCATTGAGAAATGGTTACTGCAAAATAATTATTTCCGACTTTATTACTTCTGGATAATGCTTATATCCACGCCAGCCGGAAGATCGATCTTCATGAGCGACTCCATTGTCTTCTGACCAGGAACAACTATGTCGATCAGTCTTTTGTGAGTTCTTCTCTCGAACTGCTCTCGCGAATCCTTGTACTTATGAACCGCACGAAGAATTGTGATTATCTCCTTGCTCGTGGGAAGCGGGATGGGACCCGATACCTTTGCGCCCGTTCTCTTCGCTATCTCAACTATCTTTTCAGCGCTCTGGTCCAATACCACGTGGTCATAAGCCTTCAACTTGATTCTGATTTTCTGGTTTGCTGCCATACTTTGATTCCCTCCT
>CAJFNT010000176.1 GCA_904395315.1 uncultured Clostridia bacterium | reverse complement strand
TGTAAACAGCACCGGAGCTAAAGCCATCCAGTATCGCGGCACAGCTATAACAGCAAGCTATCTTGCGGCAAACAGGACATACGAGTTTGTATACGATGGCACAGCTTATCAGTTGGTCGGTGATGTTGACACAAACACAACTTACACCAATGCTACAACGAGCAAGGCGGGACTTCTCTCTCCCGATGATAAGGTGAAAATAGACGGTATGCCGTCTATCACCGTATCGGCAGAAGCGCCATCAGCTGCGGCGCCGAACTCGCTTTGGTTCAAAACGGAATAATATTATTTTCAATGCAAGGGGGATGCTTTATGTGTCCCCCGGAAAGGAGTTTTTATGGCAACGGTATCAAAGAAGTTCAGATGGACAAATGCAAATGGTGAAACAATGGAGATAGAATTCGGCGCTGACGGCGGCAATGTCACCATTGACGGCAAGCCTCTTACTGATGTGCTCTCAGAGATCATGAGTAAAGCGGGAAACATGATCTCCGAGAGCGGTGAGATCACATCGGCATCGTCCGAGATCACACTTAGCACTGTGCCTGTTGAGGGCACATACTACTTCATACCGCCACAGTATGGATGTTCATGGGATACGATAAGCTGGGGAAACAAAGGTGCGGATGAATGGGGATCATGGACTGAAAACGTAATGGTCGCACAAGGAGAAGCAAGTATAATTAAATACAATGGCGGCAACGGAGATGGCGCTTTTGAAATCGTGGCAAGGTTCCCGGGACCGGAGAAAACGGAACAGTGGGATACTGCCGCGGAAAAGCTCTCAGCCTTAGAAGAAGCGATCGAGTCAAGCAAAAAGTATAGCAGTACACCTCAGGAAATAGGGACGTGGATAGACGAAACACCCGTTTGGAGATTTGCATTTGACAGAGAGCTTGAAGAGATCGAAAAGACGGATGGATATGTTTCATTCCAATCTATCGTTGGGGACGTTGTCAAAAACATGAATTACGCTTTTGTGATACACGCGTTCGCGTCAACAAGACTTGGAGCAGATCCGTGTGTTATAGACGACTATTCAACAAAGATAGACGGAAATGCTTTCAATATAGAGGGCGGCTCAGGTCAGACAGGTATATATGGATACATGGACATTGTAACACCGTCAAGCAATATCAAGACAACGTGAGGAAGCAGGTGAGGTATGATAGACAGCACAGTTATAGTGGCGCTGCTTTCGTGTGCCGGTACCGTCTTGGGCTCGATGTTCGGCGTGATAGCATCGAGTAACAAGACGATATATCGGATCGAGCAGCTCGAAAAGAAAGTGGAGAAACATAATGGCATGGTCGAGCGTATGATAGAGGCGGAGGACAAGCTCAAGTCTCATCAGCATCAGATCAATGACCTGAAAGAAAGGATCGATAATCTATGAATATTAATTGGAAAGTGAGAGTCAAAAACCCTATGTTTTGGGTTAGTATTGCTATCGCTATAGTGACGCCTATACTGACGTATATGGGCATAACGGCTCAGGATATCACCACATGGGCGGCGCTCGGCACTGTGCTGCTTCAAGCGGTGTCGAATCCGTACATACTGCTCATGGTGGCGGTTAGTGTGTATAACGCGATCGTTGACCCGACAAGCAGCGGGATCACCGACAGCGCAAGAGCACTGCAGTATAGTTATCCGAATAATATCAAGGATTAAGGTGAGAAATATGTCCGCAATAGATAAAATTATCGAGATCGCAAAAAGGGAAGTAGGATATTTAGAAAAACGCAGTAATGCAAACCTATATGATAAGACGGCTAACGCAGGGAGTGGTAACTATACGAAATATTGGGCTGAAATAAAACCTGATTATCAGGGGCAGCCGTGGTGTGCTTGTTTTGTGACGTGGGTATTCGTTCAGGCGTTTGGGCGCGAGAAGGCGGAGAAGCTGCTAAAGCATTATCCGTATGTATATTGCCCGACGATGAGCGGATTATTTACGTTGAATGCGAATCCGAAGCGGGGAGATATCGTTATATTCAAGCACAGCGGAACGTTTACGCACACGGGTATAGTAACATCGGTAAACGGCGATTATTTTACGACAGTTGAAGGAAACACTTCCGGCGGCAGCGCGATAATCGCAAACGGCGGCGCGGTTTGCGCGAAAGGTTATTACAACAGTAATTTGCCCGGGACAAAATTTTGCACCCCGGACTGGAACCTTGTAGAAAGTGAGGATGAACTTATGAGCAAGGAATATGAGGAACTGAAAAGCCTTATCACGGCAAAGGATGAGATCATAAACACGATGGGGCAGGAGATCGCAGAGTTGAAAAAGGCCGTCTACGAGCCGATGATATACAATTACGTGGACAGCAACATGCCCGAATGGGCGCGCGAGGCGGTGAGCTGGTGTGTTGAGAAAGGTATAATTGTTGGTACTGGCAGCGGGCTCGGTCTTGACGATAAAGACTTGCGTATATGCGCTATGGTACGCCGGGCGGTTGAGCTTGTATGCAAGCTTGTAGGTGTCAAGGTGTAATATGTAGCAAGTTTAAATGTGTTTAGTAAAAGGGGTATGGTGGTCCA
>CAJFNT010000175.1 GCA_904395315.1 uncultured Clostridia bacterium | reverse complement strand
ATACATCAGCGATATCAGATGCCGACGATGCAAATACAACACCATTTTCAAATGTGTTCTCAGGCATCACACGAGCGTTCAGAGTAAACGTACCGCCCGGATACAGCTCAGTACTCTCGCTATCAAGCACTATACTTTCTGGAGCCGGCAGACACGTTATGTCACATGAGGACGTATTGCCGTCAAGCACCACGGCAGCCGTTCCGATAACATACTCACCGTCCATAACATTTATATTATACATTCCCCGCGGCAGTTCAAAAATTGCTTTTCCGTTCGCATCGGTAACAGCCGAATACATTCCCGTTCTTACCTCCGCATCTGCCACCGGATCACCGCTGCTATCTGAAACGTTTACTGTGAGATATCCGCTCATTACGTCGTCGGTCGTATAATAACTGAATGTATACAGTTCCCCGACAGATTTCTCTACAGTATCTCCTTTTATGAAATCTATCATATTTATCGCTCCGTCATTCCCTGTGTTAGGATTTGACAATGAAATGATATCTCCGTTATCGTCATAGAGGACCTGTGTATATACTCCGTCTCGATAGGTGAGCCTGTAATTGTATATCTCCCCTTCTTCCATTCCCAAATCCGGAGCGGTCGTGCTGAATATCTCATTTCCGTCCGCATCGCAGAATGTTATATACATATCTCCCGATATTGAAAGCCTGCTCTCGATAACGTATGTTATCCCATCGGTATATCTATCCGGCGCCTCGGCAAACTCCATTCTTGCCTGACGATTTGAATTCGCCCATCTTCCCGCCTTTACGACAAGAACCTCTCTTCCGTCTTCCGGTATTTCAAAGCCCGTGTCATTTCCGCTGGAACGACTGCCGAGAACTCTGTAGAGTATATCGCCAGTGTCGTACTCAGTGATATCGGTAGTCTGGTCGATGAGGAATTTATCATCCTCCTCAAACGTTTCCTCTGCGATCATCGTCTCCGCCGTTATAAGAGTCTCCAGCTTCACCTCTGCCGATCCGGTTATACTACCCAGTCCGGCGGTCACCGTTACCGTGCCTGGCTCTGCCATACAGTCTACCAGAAGAACATTTTCATTCATTTCAATATCAGCGCTGTTGGACCATACCACATCGGCATCCCTTATCATAACTCCGTCGGCATCGTATACCTCCGCAGTGAATTCCACAGCTGTCTTTCCGCCATTATTCGGGATATACGCTGTCACGGGTCCGCTTACAACTATACTTGCAGGAGTCGTATCTGTTCCGCTTACAACGTCAACCTTACATACGGCATAGATATCCGGCTTTGATTCGCTATACGCGGTTATATTTGCTGTACCCGATCCGACTGCTGTAACTGTTCCGTCTTCCGAAACGGAAGCCACATCCTCGTTGTCAGTCACAAATACAATATTTCCCGAATCTGCTCCGTCAGGAAGCGCTTTTACAGCAAGCTTTTCAGTATCTCCCGGTCTCAGCTTAAGCTCAGCTCTGTTCAGCTCAATACCCGAGAGCTCCACGCTTTTTTCCGAAAGTGTTATGGTGAGCTCATTCTGGGCTCTGAATGCGCTTAATACCGTGCTTGCATCGTTATATCCCTCGGCGCTTACATTCACGTCATATAATCCCGCAAGAAGTGTTGCGTTGATCTTTCCATCCGTTCCCGTAACAAAGATTTCTCCGCCTATTTCCACCGTCGCGCCCGGGACCGGACTTCCTGCTGTATCTATGACCTTTATCACCGAATCGGTTATCTCTGTATTTGTATATGCTTTTGTATTATCAAGAAGAATATATGTATCTCTTCCCTGCCCGAAATCTCCGGATTCCTGCAGGAACGCGAATGAACTTACAGGCGCCGAAGAATCAAAAGCTCCAAGGTCTGTCTTGTTCATTACATTTCCATCTGTGTCAGATATTATTCTGTAATATCTACCACTATGATATATTAACTTATAATTATACCATGTATCAGTCTCAAGTCCCAACTCAGAAGTTGATGCCGTGTCCACAACATTATCGGAATCGGAAATAACTATCATTCCGCGAAGCAACGTCGGAGAACCGTCTCTTCCCGTTTCTTCTTTATCATGGAACATTATATCTGTCTCAAACACACTGTCCACACTGTCAGACAATGCCGGAAGATCGTTTATAGTCATATATCCATTTCTGCCATTCGTCGCAAACTGACCTATACCGGCACTCAATACAGTCTCATCACCTTCTTGTGTCACAAAGAAACCTGTTTCTCCATCGCCTCGTCCACCAACGCCATATGTTATATGTCCAATTGTTAAACTCTGCGCAGATCTTCCCTGAAGCAGCTCAAATCCTTCGTATTCAGGCTCATCATACTTTATGTCAACCGTGTGCTCACGAGTATCTATCGTCTCCGTCTCGATACCGTTTGCAACGGCATAGTTGTAGATATCGGATCCCAGGATACAGCTTATCACTATACCGTCCGGAAATACATTTTCACCTATGGTTATCCCATCGATCTCGATCGTTATTTTTTCAAGCCCGGAATCGGCAAGAGCACCATCTGTAAATCCAGTCACTGGGATACCGTCTATCGACACAGGAAGCACCGCCTCCGTATCTTCGCCTTCATATCCGGTTATAAGTCCGCTCTCATCCGCTGTAAAACCGGAATCTACCGTGACCACCAGCTCGGCAGTTTTTCCTCCGAATGTCACCGTAACGATCTGTTCACCATCAGCATTGGGATCAAAGCCGCTTATAGTATATCCCGTGACGACCTCACTTGTTTCATCCACATAATATGCTGTTACCTCCATGCCGGTACTGTCAAAATTCTCTCCGACCTTGTATTCAAGCTTATCCGGCTGACTCGTTATCTCTATCGACTCAACATCGGGCTTGAACGTATCCTCCGCAAGATAGAAACCTATATGCGGCGGCTGATTATACGCTGTCTGCTCTGCCGCAACGCCGCTGCGGTACACCGGATCATGCATAAGCGTAGGGAGCTTGTACTCTGTCACATCCGTTGTTGTATATACCCTGAGCGCCGAATTATCGTACGTCGGATAAACGACCTCTTCCCTCCAGTCACCGAAAAGGTCAGCCTGCAGAGCCGGGTTAGCTTTTGTGCCGTTTATCGATGTGCAGCCGTCAGCATTGAATATCTGCTGCATCCACATGCCGTTCCATGACGATATGCTTGTTCCGTCAAGCGATTCGTCATAAAGATCACCGTCCCAGAATATTCGGAAATTGCTGCCTATTGATCCGCCCGATGATTCAGAGAACGACGATGCGCCGTTTGAACTGTAATCTCCCGCTGCAGACGACACCTGATAATATCCTCCCATGCCGGTGTTTGCCATAAGACCGCGGCCTGTATCACGCGATGCGCCGAAATGAGCCAGCTCCTCGCCGGTCGCAGCGCTGTAGACCGTCATGCCGTAATCAGCCTGCGTTCCCTGCGATGACGTCGTACTCTCCGTTATAGTGTACCCTCCGCCTTCATGGACCGAAAAATATTCCAGTCCGGGACTTGTCGGATCATAATCACCTATATGGAGCGCGTCGCCGTGGCCGCGTCCCGAGCTCCATTTCACAGACAGATCGTCATCAAAACAGATCGAACCCGTGAGCAATTCATCCTTGCCGTCATCATCCACATCCGCGACAGTTATGTTATGGTTT
>CAJFNT010000174.1 GCA_904395315.1 uncultured Clostridia bacterium | reverse complement strand
TGTAGCTTTGCCGGCGGGGATCTGTAATTTAATATAACCTGCTACCTTCTGTGCCATTACGGCCACCTCCTTAAATATTCATAGCGCGCTATGCGCTACATGTGGTAATTGCGGGCACACTGCCCTCCCACTGTTACCAGAGGGATACTTATATTGTTTATCGGAAAACTTAATGTCTCCCGGATAAAGCTGTTTTTACGGTCGGACCGAATATCAATCGACCGCCTTGACCTGCGAGCTGTCGATCTCTACCGACGTCTCACGTCCAAACATCGAAACCGTTACCCAAAGTGTGCTTGTTTCGTGATCAATCTTTTCAATATTCCCTGAAAAGCCTTCCATCGGTCCTGATTTTATCTCAACAAGATCTCCGACCTTGAATCCGAGATCCGCATGGCGCACAATGTCAACGCCCATCTTCTCGACCTCGGCATCTGTAAGCGGGACCGGCTTTGAACCGGGGCCGACAAATCCTGTAACGCCGCGCGTATTACGCACAACATACCAGCTCTCGTCAGTCATGATCATCTTTATAACGACATAACCCGGGAATATCTTTCTTGAAACGACCTTTTCTTTATCGCCGCGCTTTTCGATCACATCTTCCACAGGGACTTTGACATCCTTGATAAGATCCTCAAGGCCGCGGTTTTCGACCGTTTTTTCTATGCTTTCCTTCACCTTATTCTCATATCCAGAATAGGTGTGGGCAACATACCATTTTGCTTCATCAGCCATCTTGACCGCTCCTTTCGACAAACATTACCCGTAAGATTATACTATGTTTGTCAGAAGGGATGAAAGCCATGCGAACAGCGCGTCAAACACGAACAAGAAGATACCTATCATTATAATAAATGAAATTATAACAAGCGTGTTTTTCTTGAGCTGCTCTTTGGTAGGCCATGTAACCTTCTTGAGCTCAGACTTTGTATCCTTGAAATACTTCTTCATTCTGGCAAAGAAAGGCTTTTTCTTTGTTTTAACATTAGCTTCTGCCATATTGTACTCCTTTCAAAAGCCGTTTTCAGAATGTATGTCCCATCAACAGAAACAAACATCCTTCAACCCGCCACTCGAATTACTTTGTTTCCTTATGAAGAGTATGCTTTCTGCAGAACTTGCAGTACTTGTTCATCTCAAGTCTGTCCGGATCATTCTTCTTGTTCTTCATTGTGTTGTAGTTTCTCTGCTTGCATTCCTGGCAAGCAAGTGTGATCTTAACTCTCATTCTCGTTCAAACCTCCGTTTTCGTCATTTATCTTATCCGAGAGACTCCATAATTTTTGATACGCAAAAAAAAAGAACCTCTTCGTAATCGAACATATTCTAACACATATACCCTATGCTTGTCAAGTGCTTTTTATGTTTTTTACGAAAAAAACATAAATTTATTGAAAATGACGAATTTGATCTTATTTCTTCTATTATATATTACAGGACAATGGGCGCGCAGCATTTTTTTATTTATATTTGTTTATGAAAAGTTTAAACTTTTATTATATAATCTTTAACGAGCACAGGTAGAATATACTTGTAAGCCGGAAGCTTACATACTCCTAATGCCGGTATGCGGGAGGCTGTTGCACATGAACAACATCTCCCGCCGCGGCCGGCGCGAGCCGCATAATGAGCTTCCGCTTGATAACATATACACGATATCAGAAAGGATGATATATATGAAAAAGAAAAATGCAGCCGCGATCTGTGCCGCAGCGGGCGTATGTGTGCTCACATCGGCAGCGTTCGCGAGCTACCAAACGGCAAACGGCTACGATTCGCTGAAGAAGTCTCTCATAGGCGCTCTTGATTACACAAACTGCACTATCTCGGGCACAATGGAGATGAAATTTGATGATCTGGCTCTCGCAAAAGCGAACTACGACTATGAGGCTGACCTTCCGAACCAGATGATACACAGCCGCACCGAGTCAAGCTCGGATGTGGACGGGGATGCGACCTATGTATCGGAAAGCTACGAGGACAGCAGTCATTACTATTATAACTATACAAACTCTGCCGGTGAGCAAGACGGATTCATACGCCATGACTATTACCCCGGCGATCCTGCCACAAATCTTCTCGGCATAAGCAATGAGGACCGCGGCACATTTGATAAGGTCGTACGCTTCATGGAGCTTGCGGCTGACACGGTAGTCGGGGATCTGCGCAACAATTTTGTATGCACAGAGGATACAGACGATCATACCTCATACAGCATTACGCTCGACTCGGTACAGATACCGGAAATAATCAACGCAGGCCTCAGCATGGTATTCTCTGTATCGGCCTCCGATTCGACCTATGTGACTTATGACGAGAACGGCAATGAGATCGCCATGGAATATGACGAAAACGATGGACAGTACTACATCA
>CAJFNT010000173.1 GCA_904395315.1 uncultured Clostridia bacterium | reverse complement strand
GTAGCTTTCGGGCACGCTTCTTATTGCGGATTCACTTACTCCGATTATAGTCGGGAGTATCATTATACCGAGAAGTATTGAAGCTGCGAGTATACTGCTTCCGGTACCTCCTGCAAGTGAACGGATGATCGGGACTATAACAACGAGTCCGAAGAAACCGTATACGACCGAGGGGATACCTGCCAGAAGCTCGGTTGCGGGCTTAAGTACCTTATATATCTTTTTCGGACAATATTTTGCCATGAATACCGATGTGAGTATTCCGATCGGCACACCGATGATTATTGCGCCCGCTGTAACATATATACTTCCGAGGATCATCGGGAAGATACCGAATGACGGCGGGTTGTTCGACGGCGCCCATTTTGTGCCTAACAGGAAATTAAAGAATCCTATTTCGCCCATTGCCGGAATACC
This sequence comes from uncultured Clostridia bacterium, assembly GCA_904395315.1. Classification (GTDB taxonomy): domain Bacteria; phylum Bacillota; class Clostridia; order UBA1381; family UBA1381; genus Ornithomonoglobus. The sequence continues at coordinate 30,488 of CAJFNT010000173.1, read as the reverse complement.
GTTGACAAAAAGAAACAGACATATAAGAAAAACTGCTATTATTGATGCTATCGCCGCTATGAAGAATACGACGTGCATACCTTTTTCCATAAATTTTCTCATGTTTGTACATTCCCTTCTGTGCGCAGTGGCACAAAACACAAGGCTGAAGATATACCACTTAATACCTTAGGGAATACATTCAGCCTTGCGAACTTTTCATATTATACGTGTCTTTTCAATTACGCTATATCAGCCCAGGTCGTGATAGTGCCTGTGAAGATATCCTTTACATTCTGCGAGGTCAAACTATCTGTCGGGTTCTCGCTGTTTACTATAACTGCGATACCATCGATAGCGATCGCTGTAGCGGTCACCTGTGAAGATTCCGAATCGCTGAGCTCTCTCGAAGCCATACCGATGTCGCATGTGCCCTCGATAGCACCGTTTACGCCTGATGTCGAGTCATTTGTCTGGATCTCGATCTCAGCTGATGGATTTACAGCGAGGTAAGCTTCCTTAAGCTCTTCCATAAGAGGTGATACTGATGATGAACCTGCTACAGTTACCTTACCCGAAGGATTTGTACCTGCGAATGCAGCAGCCTCAGCATCTACCGGGATATAATCTCCGGCACAGATCTCCTGACCTTCCTTGCTCAATATGAAGTTGATGAAGTCCTGAGCAACATCAGAAAGTCCGTCCTTTGTAACGATGTTGAACGGTCTCGATACCTTGTATGTGCCATTCTGCACGTTTTCCGCTGTTGCCTCGGCGCCGTCTATGCTGAGTGCCTTAACGCTGTCGTTGAGCGAACCGAGCGATACGTAACCGATAGCATATTCATCACCGGCAACGTTTGTAAGCATTACATCTGTTCTGTTTGCAATAATTGCTTCGTCAGTTGTGAGGTCTGCTGTGTTTCCGTTAGCATCTTCTTCCTCAATACCGAAGAGCTCTGTGAAAGCGCCTCTTGTTCCCGAACCGTCCTCACGTGAAACAACTGTTATCGCACTGCTGTTGTCGAATGATGATTCGTTTGAAGCTGTGTCCTGACCATTGTCTGCTGACTGATCACCACCGCCGCATGAAGCGAGCGCAAGTACTGCTGACAATGATAATACTGCCAATACTGTGTTTCTTAATTTCATGTAATTCTCCTCTTTCCTTGATTTTTCATTAATATTTTTTTCCTCTTCGGAACAAATATATTATACAAAACAAATGGTAAAAAAGTATTCAAGCTGTTGTAAATAGTTAAAGTTTTATGTAAAAAATAAATAATGAACATCAAAACTATGTAAAGTTTCGCGGGAATACATGTATTTTATTTGGACGATTATACATATTCCTACATATGAGGGAAAATAGCGGCAATTATCTTATTGAATATAGTATCTACAGCTATATAATAAAGTATACATAATAAATAATTCATAATTTGATAATAAAATAGCAATATCTTTATATCGAATAGCAATATTTATAGATGATATTATCTTGTGATTATTGTATAATTGATATATGTAATCACGAATATTTTTTTAGGGATATTATACAATTCGGGGAGAGGGGTTGTGTATGTCTCAGGGAGGAGGCTTAAATGAGTACAAAGAACACTGAGCTCTCGCTGCGAAAGCGTTCAGAAAAGGGATTGGGGTATTATCTCAGACGTGATTGGCAGCTTTATGTGCTCGTGGCGCTGCCGCTTGTGTTTGCGATCGTGTTTTATTATCTTCCGTTTTTAGGCTTATCCATAGCTTTTTTGGATTATAATACGATCACGGGTTTCAGCGGTGCTGAGTTTATAGGATTTGATGCGTTCAAAGAAATATTTACTCAGAAGGATTTTTATAAGGTGCTTAGGAACACTCTCGGACTTAATCTGCTTGATCTTATATGCGGATTTCCGGCGCCTATAATCCTTGCCATATTCTTAAATGAAGTTGGGAACAAATATTTTAAGAAGATATCACAGACGATATTGTATCTTCCGCATTTCTTGTCTTGGGTAATTATTGCGGGGATATTTTATCAGCTGCTTCAGCCGAATACAGGTATAGTAAATGTTCTTCTTGAAAAGGCGGGGATGGGTGAAGTGCCGTTTTTGACGGAAAAATACCACTGGGTAGTTACATATGTGGTCATAGGCGTATGGCAGAGCATGGGTTGGGGGACCATAATTTATCTTGCAGCCATAACAGGTATAAACGGTGATCTCTATGAGGCGGCTACTATAGACGGTGCCGGACGCTGGAGAAAGATATGGAATGTCACACTGCCGTGTATACGCGGGACTATAGTAGTTATGCTCATAATGAGTTTGGGAAGAATAGTGGGGATCTCATTTGAAAGACCGTATACATTGTCGAATACGATGGTAACTGACTTTTCGGATGTTATAAGCACATATGTATATAGAGTCGGTCTATCAAATCAGAGGTATAATATTGCTACTGCTGTCGGATTGTTCCAGTCGGTGGTTGGACTTGTTTTCGTAATAGGCTCGGATAAGTTTGCCAAGGCTTTGGGCGAGGACGGGATACTTTAAGGAGGTGCAGACTGAATGAAAAAACATGTATCTGATATTGTGACCGATGTTCTTATATACTTTTTTCTGGGACTGCTGACCTTGGTGTGTCTTGTTCCGTTTTTGCATGTCGCATCTATGAGCGTCAGTTCAAATGCCGCGGTAACGACAAATCAAGTGTTTCTGCTGCCGAAAGGACTGAATATCGATGCGTATAAGCAGGTGTTTGGCGACTCGTCAATGATGCATTCGCTTTACATAACCGTCATTGTGACGATACTGTTTACCGCGCTCGGAATGTTTTTGACGATATGCGGAGCGTATGCGCTGAGCAGACCTAAGCTTAAGGGCAGAAAGCCGCTCAACATAATATTTGTTATAACAATGTATTTTAATGCCGGCATAATACCTTCATATATATTGATGAGCACCCTGAATCTGTTAAATACTATGGCGGTACTTATTTTGCCTCTGGCATTTTCGTGCTATAATCTTATAATCTTGCGGAGCTTCATGAATGCAAGCATACCGCCGAGTCTTATAGAGGCGGCGGAGATAGACGGATGTGACGAGTTCAGGATATTGCTTTCGGTCGTTCTACCATTATCTGTACCGGTCCTTGCAACGCTTACCCTATTTTACGCCGTAGGACGCTGGAATTCATTTCAGGATGCGTTGTATTATATAACAGACAGTGATCTTAAAGTGCTGCAGCAGAAGCTTTATGAGCTTGTAAACAGCGCAAGCTCGCAGGGATTGTCGCAGGAGATATCATCATCTACACTGCAGTCGCCTGAGGTCCTGAAAGCGGCGTGTATAATGTTTGCGACTATACCTATACTCTGCATATATCCGTTCGTGCAGAAATATTTTGTGAAAGGTGTAATGATAGGCGCGGTAAAAGAGTGACTGTATTTATGGTGGTTTATTAAAAAGTTTAAAATGCTCCGGGCGGTATCTCGGGGCGGAAAATAAAATAATTAAGAGGAGAGACGATATGAAATTAAAGAGAATACTAAGTCTTATTGCTGCCGGAGCGCTCGCGGTACCGATGCTTGCAGCATGCGGCGGCGGAGAATCGAATGCGGAGCTTACGCAGGATTCGGACGGCAATTATGTTTACAGTGAACAGGTAGAGCTGAAGATCCCTGTATATGACAGAGGAACTCAGGGACAGGCGCCTGTCGATGACAACTATTGGACGAGATATATACAGGAAAACTTCGGGGATAAGCATAATATAAAGGTGACATTTGTTCCGATAACCAGAAATGATGATGTTGCTGTATTTAACAGGCTTTTGGCGGCGGGTGAAGAACCCGATATAATCTTCTCATATGACTATCCTGTGGCGATGGAATTTTATTCGAAGGGTGCGCTTCAGGAAATAAACGAGGAAGATTTCAAGAAATATGCTCCTACATATTATGAATACACGGCTGATACTCAGAAATATGGAAAACTTGAGGATAAGATGTATTTCTTTGCAGCTACGAGACCGGATTTTGACAGTTATGTAACTCTTGTAAGGACCGACTGGCTCGAACAGTGCGGACTTGATATGCCGAAGAACAGACAAGAATATTATGAGATGTTAAAGGCGTTCAAAGAGAACAACTGCGGCGGCGAAGGAACGATCCCCGCGACAAAAGTGCTCGGAAATGCATACTATGCAAATTATGATTTCAGACCATATCCGATGGATGAAAGAGAAAAAGCGCTTTATTCCGATATATCAGTGGCATCGCTCACATATGAGGCAACAAAGGAACAGCTCAAGTGGGATAATCAGCTGTACAATGAGGGACTCGTAAGTCCTAACTTCTATCTTGATACCGATGAGTCTCAGGCTCTGGCTGACTTTACATCCGGAAAAGCGGGAGTATTCAGCGGATATCTGCCTAATCAGCTTTTATTCCAGACACTGCAGGAAAATTGCCCGGACGCCAAAGTTGATGTTCTTGAAGCATATGATCCGCCAATGCCGGGCAGAAAGTACTGGGGCTTCGGAATGCTTTCCGGTATAAGCGCTCGATGCGAGCATCCGGAGGCTGTTATGATGTATCTCGAATGGATGGTACAGGAAGAGAATCTTTTTGCGCTGCAGAACGGCGTTGAAGGTAAAACATATAATATGGAAGATGGAGTGCCGATGCTCGTAACAGATTATACAGGTGAGGAACGCCTCATGAACGGAACAAATAAGGATCTTTGGTGCGTTGTAACGGAGAGTGTTGATTACGGTTCGGAGGAAGCTAACAAGAAAGTGCAGAAGCATACATATACTCCGGCAGGGTATGAATATCTTATAGATGAGATATATACAAAAGCCGAAGCGAATAAGCCTTATCTTTATGAGGATACGTTGTTCACAGTTCAGATACAGTCGCTTTCCACATATAAGGCAGATCTGCTTGAGAAGTGGAAGACATATTTTACTGATCTTGTAACTTGTGATCCGAGTGAATTTGACGCAAAATATGAGCAATACTGTACTGAATACTTGAATGCGGGATATCAGGCAATACTCGACGAAAAGGCAGCGGCATACGATGCAGGACAGTATTTGCAAGAATGAAAACAAAAGGGATAATCAAACGGATCGGACATTTGTCCGATCCGTTTGAAATATACCGGAAGGGAGAAAAATATGAGGAAATTATTTATTATTGCGGCAATGTCTTTTTTGACTATGTTCGCAGTATCATCATGCAGTCAGGAAAAGGTGTCGGAGAATGAGTCGGCAGGTGAAATATATTATACAAATATTAAAGCTTCGATAGACGGAGCAGCTATACCGGTTGTTGAAATAAACGGAAAGGCGGCAATATCGCTTCAGGATATGGCAAGCTATGGTTTTACGCTCTCTGAAAGCGCATATTATAACAGGATAGACCTTAAAACGGATTATATGATGCAGGGGATGGCGGGAAAGGACGCCGATCCGCTTCATCCCGGTGAAAAAATGTGCGATCTGGAGAATACGGATGTGGTAACTTATGTGAATAATGTAAGGATAGATTCGTATTATAATGGAGTGAACACATATGTGTGTATAGAGGATCTGTGCGATCTGACAGATCCGTATAATGTAGAAGTTGGATTCAGCGACTATAATTTTAACTGTACATTCAACGAGTCGGAGAACCGATATTATATAAATGCGTTCAGGTTCCCGGAGCTGGATACGGAGAAGATATTGGCAGAGCGGGAGGCGCTTTTATGCAACAAGGAATTTGAGCTGTATACAGAAGGATCAAATGATGATTCGATCTATTACGGCGCAAAATGCGAGCCGAGAGCCGGAGTCCTTGCAGGGATGGTGAGTGACGGAAACGGAAATGAATATGAAGGGATCCCCAGGATGTTCGATCATGATTTCGCAAGCTATTCCGATTATATGGAATTTGATCTCAGAGATACGGATCTCGATATGCCGCTGATAAAAGATATTGAAAAATATAATTGTGTATTGTTCATACCATGGAATACAAGCGACGTAACGCAGGTCTATGAAAATGATGATTACATGCGAGAGATGCTTGATACTGTATCAAAATATAATAAGCCGATAATCGTTAGATTTGCGGCGGAGATGAACGTGAGCGCTCTCGGCGATTCCCCTACAGCATATGTCAAGGCTTTTAGGCATGTTGCTGATCTGATACATAATGAGTATCCCGATATAGCGGTGATGTGGTCACCGAATGACTGCGGAGCGCTCAACAGACCTATGTCTTTATATTATCCGGGTGATGAATATGTGGATTGGATAGGTATATCAGGTTTCTTGAAACGAGATTTTATGGCGGATCCCAATTCGGGACGCAATGCCGGATTGTTTTTCAATGTCGGCGATTTTGCATGGGGACCAAATATGCTGAGCCAAGTCATGGACTTCATGGAGAAGAACGGGATAGAAAAACCTGTTGCTGTCAGTGAAGGCGGGGTAGTCACAACGATGCCTTACGATAACAGTGATATTTCCGATTGGGCTGAACCGAGACTTAGGAGCATGTATTGGAATATCCCGATGAAATATCCGCAGGTCAAGCTTATAACGTATTTTAATCATACATCACCCTATGAGGCATGCGGATATGATCTCGGAGAAAAGCCTTCTTACCGTGAGATAATGGATGAGGCTTTTGAGAACGGGCCGTATATGCTGGAGTATCCGTCAGAACCGAAATTTACGTTTGTAAAAGCTGATGGGTATACGGTAAGCGGAGGGACGCTGCCTCTGTATACCTACTCGTATATACCTGAAGAGGAGACAAAACAGGTAACATATTCAATAGATGGGATACAAGCGTCAGCCGAAACAGATATTCCGTATAAGTACGATATAGATCTGGCGGGACTGACAGACGGTGAGCATGAGCTTGCTGTGCTTGTGGAAGGTGTGAAGGGTACAGTTGATGAGCACGTATATACATTGACAAAAAACGGTGAAAGTGCCGTAATAACGAGCAGGTAAAAGAAACGCCCGAGGATGTGTCAGACATCTTCGGGCGTTCGCATTGTTATTTTTCTGAAAGTATAGTATTCCAAACATCCATATGGATAGAAGGATCTGCATTTTCAATTTCGCCGATTCTCCATATTGATATCGAATTGATACCAAACATGCGCGCAAGTTCTATTTTGTCCTTTACGCTTCGGCTGTCCTCGTACCAGATAAGTATCCTGCGCCCATCTTCTGTGGAATAGTACGCGTATGGATTTCTATATGTTGCGGAGTAGTTTATTTCGGTATCCGGCTGGGCGAGACGTGATGCAACGGTCGCCATTGCAGGGTGTATCGATTCAGGATTTGATATCATTCCGTTTTCTGTTTCCCAAGCGGCTGTGCTCGAGAGACTCAATGCAAGCTGGATCTTGTTGGTGTCTGCCACTCCGGTGTTAGGATCGGTAACACATTTAAGCGCATGGTATACTTCATCGAAAGGCGTGACCGGTGTGGAGATGAAGTCAGTGTTCAGAAGTGATTCCGGCATGGTATAAGCGGCGTAGTCATGCGCCATCAGTATTATTTTGTCGGCATATTCTCCGAGGACCCTGTAATCGTATGCGTCATAATATTCACTGCTGTTTTTGAGTACCGGATGTACCGCAACATAAAGGAGTTTATTTCCTATTGAAGCTTTCAGTTCAGCTGTAAATTCATTCAGACCGTTTTTAAGATCAGCGCCTTTCATCCCCTCGAAATCGATGGTTATTCCGTCATAATCTGCCGATATATCTGTCAGCAGACGTACCGCTTCAGAACGATTCTCCGCATCAAGCAAGATCTCTTTGCAATCATCGGAGTCGGTCATCGTAACAGCAAAGTTTTCGGACACTCCGTTTTGTTTAAGATATGAGACTGCGTCTTCATAGCCGTCAGGTATGTACCATGCATTGCCGTTATCGCTTGAAGTGTTGAGGTATACGTTGCCGTCGTCTGTGTATTCAAGAGTGCTCCAGCCGAATGAAACAGAATCCATCTGGGCGGCGATATCTCTCTGCGACCAAGAAGAGATCGCATAAAAACCATGTATTTCAGAAAGACGTGAATAGTATTTATCATATAATCTCATCATCATGGCTGCTGCCTCTTCACGAAGCGCGGTGCCTGTGGGATCAAAAACAGTTTCGGATTTGCCTGTAATTATACCGAGATCGCGTGCTGTTTCTATGTAACCTATGTCTTGAGTAACATCAGAGAAACTGATTGAAGTGATGCTTTGAGCAATATTGTCGTATCCAAGGGCTTTTATTAGCATGACAGCCATTTCACCTCTTGTTATGTTGTCTTCAGGGCGGAATGTGCTGCCGGATACAACATCATTAGCGGCAAGCGTATTTATTGCTCCGGTGTACCAACTGTCGGCAGCGGTGTCGGAAAATGATGGGGTGTCAGCAGAGATAGGCTGCCATCCCATAAGCCTTACAAGCATAGCTGCAAATTCTCCGCGTGTAATACTGTCGCCAAGTCCGAAGATATCATTCCCTCGGCCTTGCATTACACCTGTCTGCGTGATCCGGTCTATAGTTTCCTCTGCCCAATGGCCTGCGGGAACATCGGAATAAGCAAGCGCGGTTGCCGATGTGAATATCGCAGCGGCGCCTATAACGGTTGCAGCGGCGGTTTTTACGAGTTTATGTAAGTTCATTATGATCCACTCCAAATTTATTATTTTCGATACTTGATCTTATGTTTTAAAAATATTATATCACCAAAGCAACATGATTTCAATATGAAAAAGATATTGACATAGAAAATATTTTATGCTATACTGACATAGTACGAATTCGTATTAAATAGCTATAGACTTAAAACGGAGGATGATATTTTGAATGAGGGAAGAAGTCATGATGATGTGCGCCGTGTTATGCATGAGCTTAACCGTATAGATGGTGTATATTACCTATACTCGAAAAAATCAGGTATCAATGAAAATATGCTCGCTATTTTGTATGCGTTGGATGATGGGAATACACATTCGCAAAAGGAGATAGGAGATGAATGGCTGATCCCCAAAACTACCGTGAGCAGTGTTATTCTCGATCTTAAAAATAAAGGATATGTAAATTTGATATCTGCAGAACATACAAAAGAAAAGAAAATTGAACTTACTGAGGCAGGCAAGGATTTTGTTGCCGGAATACTTAATGACATATATGCCGCAGAACGTGCAGCTATGGATGCGGCTGTGGCAAAATATCCTGATCTTGCCGATGTGATAGCGGAGTTCACAGAAAGACTTTGTGACGAGTTTGGAAAGCTTCTGGAATAGAGAGCAATGTGATTGGGAGGAAATGATCAATGAATACGCATGATTTATTTGTAAAGACGCCACCTTTAAAGCTGTTTATAACCGCGGCGCTCCCCGGCGCGATAAGTATGCTTGCATCCGCTCTGTATCAGCTTATCGACGGAGTATTCGTGGGGAGGATACTTGGAGAGACGCCGTTTGCGGCGCTGAATCTTGCAATGCCGTTTGTAATAATAAATTTTGCTCTTGCGGATCTCGTCGGCGTAGGCTCTTCTGTGCCTATATCGATAAGTCTTGGAGAAGGAAAGGAACGTGAAGCAAACAATATTTTTACTTGCGCGTGTATAATGATAGTGGCGGCGGGGATCGTTGTGGGAGCCGGGTTGTTCGGGCTTGCTCCTCTGCTTATGGGACTGATGGGCGCCGAGGGCGAATTTGCGGATCTTGCGGTGCAGTACCTCAGAGTTTACGCAATATGCTCGCCTGTTACGACAATTGTGTTTGCCGTGGACAATTATCTCAGGATATGCGGAAAGATACGCGGCAGCATGCTGTTGAATATCGTTATGGCAGGATCAAGCGCGGTTTTAGAATTTTTATTCCTCTTTGTGTTTCGGTGGGGAATATGGGCAGCGGCGCTGGCTACATGTACCGGTATGATAATATGTGCCGTTGCCGCGTTTATACCGTTTTTTGCAGGCAAAATGCGCCTTTCGTTTTGCCGTCCGCGTTTCAGCGGCAGACTTATAGCAAGGATCGTTGGATGCGGATGCCCAAGTTTTTTGAGCAATATTGCGGGCAGGATAACATCAATTGTTATGAATGTATTCTTGGTAAGGCTTGGCGGCGAAACGGCTGTATCGGTGTACGGTATACTTATGTATATAGACGGGATCGTACAGTCGCTTCTGTATGGTATGTGTGATTCGCTTCAGCCTGCTGTGGGATATAACTGGGGAGCGCGTCATTATTCGAGAGTAAAAGCTATAGAGCGCTGCTGCTTTATTGCGAGCGGAATATTCTCGCTTGTCGCTGCCGCTGTTATATTCTTATTTCCGAGAGCTACGTCAGAGCTGTTTATGGGAGGCGCAGGAGAAGACTTTATGTCAATAGCGGTGGTTGCGGTGAAACTTTTCAGCATAACATATATAACGAGATGGATCTCGTTCGCGTCTCAGAGCTATATGCTTGCGATCGAGAAACCGGCGCAGGCATCGGCGATATCAATATCTATATCGCTTGTATTTCCGCTCCTTTTTATCGCTGTTTTGTGGCCGCTCGGACTTACCGGGATGTGGCTCAATCTTGCTGCGGCATCATTTGCCGCCGCAGTGCTTTCGGTCATCATACTTTTAAGATCAACGGCAAAATCGGAGCATGTCTAAAATGTTTTGGCGGTGAAATATTTCTCTTGATCGAGGAGATATATTTTACCGCCTTTTTGTATGGATAATATACCGACATTGAAATTCAGCAGAAACACTTGAAATTTCGGTCTGTGTGGAGTATAATATGTATACGGCATTATTGATTATGTCCAAGCGAGCTTTGTTATTAGCCCCCCTGCAAACATCGCGGCAGAAACGGTTGCCGACGCAGCGGCGGCAAAAGATGACGATGCTCCTAAAGCGGCGAGGAGAAGTATAATTGATATTATAAAATAAGTCGATGGTTTCATAAAATTACCTCCAAACATTTGTTCGCTAAAACTATTATAACATAGTTTATTATAAAAATCAAGAGGGTTTTATTTTAGTGTACAATAAAAGGACAATACAAAATATTGTAAACATGGCAGCGGGCTGCTGCCTGAATGATATAGAAGGGATCTGGTATTATGATGACGATATTATACGAGGTACACAGCGGGTTGTACGTAAATATGACAAACAAATGTCCGTGCGCCTGCACATTTTGTCTCAGACAAGAGAAAGACCATGTCGGTAATTCCGACAGCCTTTGGCTTGAAAGGGAACCTACAGTGGAAGAGGTAAAAAATGAATTTGAAAAGTATGATCTTAGCAAATATAAAGAAATCGTTTTTTGCGGTTACGGTGAGCCGACGGAAAGACTTGACGATATATTGATCATATGTGATTGGCTAAAGCGCAAAAATTGTCCGCCTATAAGGATAAATACAAATGGAATGGCTGATCTTATAAACGGACGCGCAACAGCTCCTGAGTTTAAGGATCGCATAGATGTTGTGTCAATAAGTTTAAACACCCCGGAAAAAGACAGGTTTTTCGAGCTTACACGATGCAAATTCGGAGAAAGTTCATTTGACGCTATGCTTAAGTTTGCAGGTGAAGTTAAGAATTATGTGGGTAAAGTGGTACTTACCACAGTTGAGACTACGATAACAAAAGAAGAAGAAGAAAAATGCGCGGAGATATGCAGAAAACTGGGCGTGGATTATAGGATAAGGCCGTTTGAATAAATTTTTTGCTCTTGTCTGGAGACAGTAAGCCAAACAGTATAAGGAGGAGTATTTGAATGAATAAACTTACCAAAACGGCGCTTGCTATGTGCGAATACATGGCGGGTGATGTTGTGAGAATAAATCATTTTATGAAAGTGCACAGTTTTGCAAAGATAATAGGTGAAGCTGAGGGATTGGATGAGCGCACTCAGGAGCTGCTTGAAGCCGCGGCGTATGTACACGATATAGGGATCAGGAACAGTGAGAAAAAATACGGATCGTCAAGCGGATACTATCAGCAGATAGAAGGTCCGGGTGAGGCGGAAAAATTGCTTCGCAGTTGTGGATATGATGACGGATTCATAGAAAGAGTAAAGTATCTTGTCTCGCGTCATCATAAATATGTTAATATAGACGGAGCTGATTGTCAGATACTGATAGAGGCTGATTTTATAGTGAATGTCTATGAGGATGGCATAAGCCGTGAAACGATACATGACATATGCGAGAAAATATTTAAAACAGAATGCGGAAAAGAAATAATGCGCCGTCTTTATGATGCGCAGTGAATGGAGCTGATAAAGATAGGACTTCTGGAATTTATAAAAAGATCGCCGTCTCCGTATCACGCTGCTGATAATGTATGCGCTTATTTGTCCGAGAACGGATACGCAAGATTGTATGAGCATGAGAGATGGGATATTAAAAAGGGCGGAAAATATTATACTGTAAGGGGAGGCTCATCGGTTATCGCTTTTGAGATTCCCGAAGATCATATATATGAGGGAATTGCGGTATGTGCGTCTCATACTGATTCTCCATCGTTTAAGCTTAAATCCGATCCTGAGCTGCCTTCGGTAAACCGACTGATAAGACTGAATATCGAAGGCTACGGCGGTATGGCGAAAGACAGTTGGTTTGACAGACCGTTATCTATAGCCGGAAGGATCGTAATAGACAAGGGAGAGGGCTTGGAATACAGACTTGTCAATGTTGACAGGGATCTGCTTATGATACCGAGTCTTGCCGTACATATGGGCGCTCCGCGTGAAAGCGGAAAGGTGAATATCCAAACGGAACTCTTACCGGTTTTTCGTGAAGAGGATGACAATAATCGATTTGTCGATCTGATAGCTCGTGAAGCGGATACCGAGCCTGAAAAAATATTGGGATGCGATCTGTACATTTATAACAGAGAAAAAGGCACCTTTTTTGGCGCTGATAATGAATTTTTTGCCGCGCCGAGGATCGACAACCTTGAAAGCGTATACGCATCGGTAAAGGCGTTTGTAAATTCCGAAAATAGCAGTATGCTTAAGGTTTTTGCTGCGTTCAATAATGAGGAGACCGGTTCGCTTACAAGGCAGGGAGCAGAGTCAACGTTCTTTTCGGATGTGATCGAACGGATAAATGAGGTCTTCGGTATAACTCGGAGTGAATACCTCGCATGTCTTGCATCAAGTTTTATCATGTCCGTTGATAACGCGCATGCGGCTCATCCCAATTATATATCAAAGGCAGATCCGGTAAATCGTCCTGCTCTGAACGGAGGTATAGTAATAAAGCATAATGCCTCGGGAAGATATACTACAGACGCAATTTCCGCTGCTGCCGTAAAGAAAATATGCGGTTATGCGGATATCCCTTTTCAGGAGTTCCATAATCGGAGTGATATAGCAGGAGGATCGACTTTGGGAAATCTTATGAACAGGAAAATATCAGTCCATTCGGCAGATATCGGACTTGCTCAGCTTGCCATGCACTCCGCTTTTGAAACTGCGGGAGCCAAAGATTTTGATTATATGGAACGATTCCTGACAGAGTTTTATTCTGTGCGGATAAGCGCGGGAAAGTATGGGCTCAAGATCATAAAAAATATATGATAAAAGGACCGGCTCAAATGAACCGGTCCTATTTTTGATATTCAGCAATTTTTGAGGGAATGACCCCTCGATATGAATACAGCAAAATGATAAGGCCACCATTGAGGTAAGAGCCTCAGCATATAGTGACATACCCTGTCATCCGCAATAAGAGTATGTCTGCTTTCATCTTCGCTTTGCATCATCCTCTCTTTTGCCGCAGATTGATACACAAAATACTTTATTATTCTACGGCACTATTAAGCAATGATGCTTAGTGAAATACCATTTATCTCCATTGTATTATGTGTATCTGCCATATCCGTATATGACGGACAACATAATTATATCATAGGGTATAATAAAAATCAATGTAAATAATATTACAGTTTAATTACTTTTGTTTCATATATAAAGGAAGATGCATCAAAGCATCCTATAAACACCTACAACTCGGCCAAGGATCTCAACATCATCGGCTATTATCGGCTCCATTGTGTCATTTTCGGGCTGCAATCTGAAATGGCCGTTCTCTTTATAAAAAGTTTTTACCGTGGCGTCAGTACTATTGATCATGGCAACCACTATGTCACCATTGTCTGCATATGACTGCTTTTCTGCGATTATATAGTCGCCGTCGAGAATCGCAGCGTTGATCATGGATTCGCCGCTTACCTTGAGCATAAAAATATCACGATTCCTGGCGTATCTTATCGGGATCGGGAACGTGCCCTCGAACTGCTCGACCGCGGTTATCGGTTCGCCTGCGGTTATCTTTCCGTAGACAGGAACATGAATGTACTCGCTTTCTGTCTTTTTTGGCGAGTCTTTTAAAAGACGCATGCACCTGTTCTTAGAACTGTTTCGTTCTATATATCCGGCCGCTTCGAGTTTGTTCAAGCGTGCGTGGACCGTTGCTGGAGAACTGAGCCCAACGGAAGCGCAGATCTCACGGACAGTCGGAGGATATCCGTTTTCCTCTATCTGATCGCGTATAAAATCAAGTATCTCATAATCTTTATCCGTCAAGTCTGCCAATATTATCACTCCCGATCAAAAGCTTCTTTAAAACAGTATACCATAAAAACGCCGAAAAGTCAAATATATGTTTTGGTGATTTTGACGTAAAGAAAATTCGGAAAAAGTAGTGCAAAATGTTTTTATTTATAGTATAATAGTAATTGTGCAGAGATATACGGTGTATATTTTTTCTCTGCATGCCATAGGTATACGAGAGGAGATGGTAAAATGAATAAGGTGGAAGTCAGACAGCAAACAGTTACGATACCTACATATGAACCTGCAGAACCATGCTTGCATCCTATGTTTCTGGAGAACAGGGTATACCAGGGCAGCTCGGGCAGGGTGTATCCGCATCCGGTAAGTGAATCGATAAGTGATGAGAAGCGCGATAAGGAATACACTGCTGTTTATTTGGAGAATGAATATTTGATCGTCATGATACTGCCGGAGCTTGGCGGGAAGATACAGCGTATATATGATAAAACGAGCGGCTGTGAAGCCGTATATTATAATGAAGTCATAAAACCTGCGCTCATCGGTTTGGCAGGCCCCTGGACCTCGGGAGGAATCGAGATCAGCTGGCCTCAGAATCATAAGGCGTCTGTTTTTGATAAAGTGGATTGCAAGATCGAGGAACATGATGACGGATCGGTTACAGTGTGGTGCGGTGAGATCGAGAAGATGAACCATTTAAAAGGAATGGCAGGATACACACTGTATCCCGGGAAGGCATATCTGGAGGTCGAAGGCAGACTTTATAATCCTACGGACCTACCGAAAAGTTTCTCGTGGTGGGCGAATTTTGAGGTTGAGGCAAATGAAGGCTCAAGAGCGGTATTCCCGACCGACATACGGGCAGTGATGGGGCATGATAAGCGTGAAGCCTCAAAATTCCCTGTTTCAACGGGGAGCTTTTACGGAGCGGATTACAGCGAGGGCGTAGATATTTCACTATACAGAAATATTACTGTTCCGACATCGTATATGGCGAACAAATCAGAATACGACTTCATAGGGAGCTATGACAGTAATAGCCGAGCAGGTATACTGCATATAGCGGAGCATAATGCGTCACCCGGAAAACAAGCGTGGGTATGGGGTACCGGTGAGTTCGGTAAAGCATGGGAGAGAAATCTCACGGATGACGGAGGACCGTATGCGGAACTTTCGGCAGGTATGCTTACTGAGAATCGCACTGATTTCACATATATCATGCCGTATGAAGAAAAAATATTTAAGCAGTATTTTATACCATACAGAGAGATCGGCAGTGTTAAAAATGCGTCGATCGAGGTTATGGTGAATTTTGAAGTCAAAGATGGAAGAGCGCATATAATGGTCTATGCGCCCGCAAAGATAGACATAAGCGTGCTTGTTTCGGGGTCTTCGGCTGTATCGTATATGAAAGAATCTGTTACGATAGGTCCTGAAACTGTATTTGACAGGGAAATAGAGCTCGATGAGGATGAGATAGAAACAAGTGTGAGACTTATCATCAAGGATAAAAATGGTCATGAATTGCTAAGATATTCTCCTGTGAGAGAATTCAGCGAGAAGATGCCCAAGACGGTAAAGGCAGTGAAACATCCGAAAGAGATAGCGTCGATGGAAGAACTGTATTTTACTGCGGTGCATCTTGAACAGTACCGCCATCCGACAAGGCGTCCGGAGGATTACTATCTTGAAGGCCTCAGACGTGATCCTTATGATTCGAGAATGAATAACGGGTATGGAAAGATCCTCTATGAAAAGGGTCTGTTTGATGAGGCGGAAAGACGCTTTAAAGCAGCGATAGAACGAATGACTATGCTGAATCCCAATCCATATAACTGCGAGCCGTATTATAATCTCGGATTGGCGCTTAAGATGCAGAGAAGATATAAAGAGGCGTATGATGCGTTTTATAAATCAGTTTGGGATGGGAAAATGCAGGATAAAGGGTATTATCAGCTCGCGTGTGTGTCAGCCAAGCTGGACGATTTTGACAGAGCGCTTGATTTTGTAAACAAGTCCCTTATAAGAGGGGAGCATAATATGCGCGCGCGTATGCTGAAATGCGCTTTGCTCAGGCATTCGGGAAGATATGCTGAGGCCATCGATTTTGCAAGGGAATCGATAAAGATCGATCCGCTTGACTTTGGCGGACGATATGAGCTTTTCAGACTTACGCAGGATTTTGCGGTGATAAATGAACTTACTACGTTGATGCACGGAGATCTGCAAAATTATATAGAGCTTTCTATAGGTTATGCGGAAGCAAATCTGTACGCAGATGCGTCTAATGTGCTCGCGTTGATCGCTGAGGCGGGAAAGCCTATGCTGCATTATTATATGGCATATTATTCTGACAGTGATGTGGAATTGGAGATCGCTCAGAATTGTGATAAGGACTATACATTCCCGAACAGGATACAGGAAATACATGTTTTGAGATATGCTATAGATCATAACCCTAACGATTGGTTTTCACGTTATTGTTTGGGAAATCTTTACTATGATAAAGGCGTATGGTATAAAGCTGTGAAGTGCTGGAAAATGGCGCTCAAGATAGATCCTAATAACAGTTTTGTGATGAGAAATCTTGCTGTCGCTACTTATAATAAGCTGAATGACAGTGAAGAAGCACTCAGGCTGATGGAGCGCGCCGCAATGTTCGCGCCTGATGACGCAAGGATATTGTTTGAGTTGGACAGATTGAGAAGATTGACGAATTATCCTGTGAAAAAGAGACTGAAAGAACTTGCGGATAAAATTGAGCTTGTTGAAAGCCGTGATGATCTGCTGACTGAGTATGTGACTCTTCTAAACAGCGGGAAATATTATAAGCATGCCTTGAAAGCGATCAAAAGACATTATTTCAATCCGCGAGAGGGCGCGGAAGGGAAGATAGGAACACAGTACAAAGCCGCGCATATTGGCTGCGCGAGACAAAGCATTGAAAACGGTGATTACGAGGATGCCGTAGCGCATTTAAATGATGCGCTCCATTATCCGGATAATCTCGGCGAGGGAAGATTTGACGGGAGCGTAGATAATGATGTATATTATCTTCTGGGATGCGCATATGAAAAGATCGATAAAATAAGATCTATAGAATTTTTTAAGATGGCTACACAGGGTGAGTTCAGCCTTGCTCCGGTCAGGAAATACAGTGATCCGATGCCGGAAATGTATTATTACAGATCACTTGCGTATGAAAAGCTTGGCGATTCGAAAAAGGCTTTGGGTGGATTCAATACGATGATCAATTACTGTGAAGAGCATATAGACGATAAACCTGAGATAGATTATTTCGCAGTCTCACTCCCTGAATTCGATGTTTTTGATGGGGATCTGGAGAAGGAGAACTATGTTCACTGCTGTTATATGGCAGCCCTTGGGTATACCGGAAAAGGTATGGAAGATAAGGCAGATGAATATATCAGGCGCGGGCTCTCCGCAGATTGCGCGCATCAAGGGTTGATCTGCTTGAAAAACAAAGACTCTGAAACGCCGGAAGACAAAAAAGAAGACACTACAGTTTTGCGAGCGGCAAAATGGAACGCTAAAGCGTGAATATGAAGAAGGGGGACCGGAAAGAACATCCGGTCCCCCTTTAAATTAAAGCAGGAAAAATATATATAGAGATTGGTTATTCAACTGATTCTATAAGCGCGTATTTTCCGTCTTTTCTTTTATAAACGACATTCATTTCATTCGTTTCAACATTTTTGAATACGAAGAAACTATGACCGAGGAGGTTCATCTGCAGAATCGCCTCTTCCGCATCCATTGGCTTGAGAGAAAATCTCTTTCTTTTTACGATCTCAAATTCAGTGTTGTTGTCTTCCTCAACATATTTTCCTCCGGAGATCAGTTCGCTGTCCGAGAGTGATCCCTCGCGGATACGTTTTGCAAGTCTTGTCTTATTTTTGCGTATCTGACGCTCGATCACGTCGACGATCTTGTCTATTGCAGCAAGGATCTCTTTATCCGTTACCTCAGCACGGAATATCATGCCTCCAGCGTTGATCTGAGCTTCTATATAGTCATTATCCTTGATCGTTCCCAATACCACTCTTGCGGTCGGTTCATCTTTGAAAAATTTATCAAGCTTGCTGAGTTTCTTTTCAATGTATTCACGTACATTATCTTTAACTGTATATTTTCTGCCGATGATATTGAACTTCATAAAATTCACTCCTCATATGCTTAATTTACGGAGATAAAATATCCCCTTTATAAATATATACCTCATTTTTGAGTTTTTAAACAAAATGCGTATAAAAAAGAAAAAAATTATAGCAAGGTATTTACAAACGGCATATATTTGTGCTATAATATTAAATAGACGAATCAGCATGTCATAATGCCGCGCTGCCGCTGCGGCAGTGTTATAGTAGGAAAGGAAGTTTTAACAATGGACAAGAAGAATATAGATTGGAGCGAACTTGGTTTCGGATATATTCAGACCGATAAAAGATATGTTGCAACCTATAAAGACGGCAAATGGGACGCTGGGAAATTGATAAGCGATCCTATGATCACGATGAGTGAATGTGCCTGTGTTCTGCAATATGCGCAGACGATTTTTGAAGGGCTCAAGGCGTATACAACGGAGGACGGGAGAATAGTTACTTTCAGACCGGATCTTAACGCAAAGCGTTTTGCGGATTCGGCAAAAAGAATGGAGATGCCGGCGCTGCCAGAAGAGCAGTTTGTTGAGTCGATAAAGGAAGTAGTAAAAGCGAATGCAGCGTATGTTCCGCCTTACGGCACTGGGGCAACGCTTTATATAAGACCTTATATGTTCGGTATCAATCCGGTAATAGGTGTTAAGCCTGCAACTGAGTTTCAGTACAGAGCGTTCACCACGCCTGTCGGACCTTATTTTAAGGGCGGCGCGAAGCCTATAACTATAAGGGTATCTGATTATGACCGTGCTGCTCCGTGCGGTACAGGTAATATAAAAGCAGGACTTAACTATGCGATGAGTCTTTACGCGATAGTTGAAGCGCACGAACAGGGCTTTGACGAGAATATGTACCTTGATCCGAAAACTCGTACGAAAGTAGAAGAAACAGGCGGCGCTAATTTTCTGTTCGTGACAAAAGACAATAAAGTCGTAACACCTAAATCAAATAGCATACTTCCCTCGGTAACAAGACGTTCGCTCATGTATGTTGCGAAGGAATATCTTGGACTCGAGACCGAAGAGCGTGAAGTTTATTTTGATGAACTCGGTGATTTTGCTGAATGTGGTCTTTGCGGAACAGCAGCTGTTATCTCCCCTGTAGGTAAGATAAATGATCATGGTAAAGAGATCTGTCTGCCGAGCGGCATGGATGAGATGGGACCGGTAACAAAGAAGCTTTATGATACTCTTACGGGTATACAGATGGGAAGGATTGAGGCTCCTGAGGGCTGGATTTGCGAGATTATGTAACCGATATTGAGGCGGCGCTGACCGCCTCTTTTTGCATATGGTCATTGTTGATATTGAGTATGAAAAGAGTAATAGAATTCAGGATAAATGATGAGTACAGCGGAAAAACCGTTGCGCAGGTATTAAAAGAGAGGTTCCGTATGTCCGGAACGCTTATAAAGGAACTAAAACGGTACGAGGATGGGATGACTTTAAACGGAAGCCATATAAGGACAGTAGATACTGTAAAAAACGGTGATCTTCTTTGTGCTGCAATATATGACAGAGATCATGGGACCGTTGTGCCGCGGGAAATTGATATAGACATAGTATACGAGGATATGGATATCCTTGTTGTAAATAAGGCGAGCGGTATGCCGACCCACCCGTCAAGGGGACATTTTGAAGATACGCTTGCAAACGGAGTTGCCGCGCATTATATCAAAAACGGTGAAGAGCATGTTTTTCGCGCTGTGAACAGACTTGATAAGGACACTTCCGGACTTATGTGCATTGCTAAAAACAGTTATGCGCATGCGCGTCTGGGCGAGGAGATAAAGGATGGCAGCCTGAAAAGAAAATATATGGCTATAGTTATGGGGGCTATAGACGCTGATGGTACTGTTGACGCGCCTATCGAGCGTGAAAGCTTTATAAAGAGAAAAGTGGGGGCTTCAGGCAAAAACGCGGTAACTCATTACGTGCCATTTGTTCAAAAACGAGGATGCACGCTCATAGAGCTGTCACTTGAAACAGGGAGAACTCATCAGATAAGAGTTCATATGGCGCATATAGGTCATCCGCTTCTTGGAGATTGGCTTTACGGGGAGGAAGACAGGGAATTATTTCAAAGACAAGCGCTGCACTCTTCTTTTTTGAGCCTCATCCATCCGGTGTCAGGAGAAAAATTGTGTTTCAAGGCCGGATTGCCTGAAGATATGAAAGATTTTTTTTTCTGAAGATGATCAATTATCAAAATCGGGTATTGAATATTTTACAGGAATATGATAAAATAATACAAGATATGATGTTTTAGTGAAAGGAGTACGGAGAATGGCATATAAGATATTAAAGAAGGAGATGCTGAACCCAACAGTTTTTTTGATGGAGGTCGAGGCTCCGTTGGTTGCGCGTAAAGCGGAACCGGGACAGTTTATAATTCTGCGGATCGATGAATATGGAGAGAGAGTGCCGTTTACGGTAGCCGATTTTGACAGAGAAAAGGGCACAGTAACTATAATCGTTCAAATCGTTGGAAAGACTACTCGTGATCTGTCGCAGATAGAGGTCGGGGAAACGATCGCGGATTTTGCCGGACCGCTCGGACATCCTACGCCGCTTGAGGGCATAAAGAAAGTTGCTGTTATCGGAGGCGGTCTGGGAACGGCGATAGCGTATCCGCAGGCAAAGAAGCTTCATCAGCTTGGAGCTGATGTAACTGTAATAACCGGGTTCAGAAATAAAGATCTCGTTATTCTTGAGGATGAACTGAAAGCGATCTCAAACAAACTTATAGTTGCGACCGATGACGGTTCAAATGGGAATCAGGGATTTGTGACCGATATGCTTCAGAAAGAGATAGACGCAGGAGAAAAGTATGATACTGTTATTGCTATAGGCCCATTGGTCATGATGAAATTTGTGTGCAAGCTTACAGAGAAATATGGTATACCTACACTTGTCAGCATGAATCCTGTAATGATCGATGGAACGGGAATGTGTGGCGGATGCCGTATTATCGTAGGAGGAGAAACGAAGTTCGCATGCGTTGACGGACCTGATTTTGACGGACATAAAGTTGATTGGGACAGTGCTATGAAGCGCGGAAAAATGTTTGCTGAATATGAAAAGCGCGCCTGTGAAGAGGGACACTGCAGAATAGGAAGAACAAACAGAGCGGATTGATATAGATTTTTTGAAAGGAGTATTATTTGTTATGCCTAATATGAGAATGGATAAAAATCCTATGCCGGAGCAGGCGCCTGATGTAAGAAACAAGAATTTTCTCGAGGTCACTTTGGGGTATACAGCGGAGGCTGCCGTTGATGAGGCTCAGCGCTGTCTGAACTGCAAAAATAAGCCTTGTATGCAGGGATGTCCTGTTTCGGTAAAGATACCGGAGTTTATTACACATATGAAAGACGGAGATTTTGAGGGAGCGTATCAGACGATAAAAGAGACGAATGCTCTGCCGGCTGTATGCGGGCGCGTATGTCCTCAGGAGAAACAGTGCGAATCCAAATGTGTAAGAGGGATAAAAGGTGAACCTGTCGCGATAGGAAGACTTGAAAGATTTGCTGCAGATTATCATATGGCAAATGTCGAGGATAAGATAGAAGTACCTGAGCCCAACGGAAAGAAAGTCGCGGTCGTCGGTTCAGGTCCGTCCGGACTTACTGCAGCGGGAGATCTCGCAAAGATGGGTTATAAAGTAACTGTTTATGAGGCGTTCCATACCGCGGGAGGCGTGCTTATGTATGGTATACCGGAATTTCGACTGCCCAAGGATATAGTTCAAAAGGAGATATCCAATCTTGAAAAGCTTGGGGTCGATATTGAGACTGATGTTATCATAGGCAGGACTCTTACTGTAGACGAGCTTCTCAATGATATGGGTTATGATGCTGTGTACATAGGATCCGGTGCGGGATTGCCGAATTTTATGGGAATAGAAGGAGAGAGTCTTAACGGAGTTTATTCTGCCAATGAGTTTCTTACGAGAATAAATCTCATGAAAGGATATAAATTCCCTGAATATGATACGCCTGTTTATGTCGGAAATAATGTAGCAGTCCTCGGAGGCGGAAATGTTGCAATGGATGCTGCAAGATGCGCAAAGCGTATGGGCGCGGAAAATGTATATATCATATATAGAAGAGGCAAAGAAGAGCTTCCGGCGCGTGCTGAGGAGATTGAACATGCCGAGCAGGAAGGTATCGTTTTCAAGCTGCTCCAAAACCCGACTAAGATAATCGGAAATGAGGACGGCTGGGTAACGGGTATGGAGGTCATCCATATGGAGCTTGGAGAACCTGATGAAAGCGGAAGGCGCAGACCTGTGCCGATTGAAGGAAGCGAAGAAATAATAGAAATGGATACGGTCGTAGTATCCATAGGACAGTCGCCTAACCCGCTTATAAGACAGACTACAGACGGGCTTGAAACTAACAGAAAGGGCTGTATAGTAGCTGATGAGGTGGGAAAGACGACAAAAGCCAAGGTCTATGCGGGCGGCGACGTTGTAACGGGAGCTGCCACGGTAATTCTCGCTATGGGAGCCGGAAAAAAAGCCGCGGAGGCTATAGACAAGGAAATAAACGGCTGATATCAATCTATGCACCGATGCGAGGCTGACCGCAGCGGTGCATATTTTTTTTCATCAGAGAAAAACTATAATGACAGGTGGTGAGGGAGAAGATGGAACAAATATTTCTTATAGACTCGCGGGTGATAATCTGGGTGCAGGAGCATTTGAGATCACCCGGTTTGACTTGTGTTATGAGATTCATAACACATCTTGGAGATTGGGGAGCCGTGTGGATCTTGCTGGCTGCAGCGCTGCTCATCTTCGTGAAAACACGGCGTAGCGGTATTTGTTTGTCTGTCTCTCTCGCAGCTGTTTTCATATTGAATAATCTGGTATTGAAGAACGTTTTTGACAGAGCGCGTCCTTTTGATGTGATAAGCGCGGTTTTACCGCTTATAGAAAGACCTCATGATCCGTCTTTTCCGTCGGGACATGCAGCTGCGGCCGCGGCTGCGGCTGCAGCGCTTTTCATATCAAAAACACCTTTGCCTTTATCGGTGACTTCTGCGGTTTTGGCGGTCGGTGTGGCGTTTTCAAGATTGTATCTTGGAGTGCATTATCCGAGTGATATTTTATTTGGCGCGTTTTTTGGCGCGGTCGTGGGCGGAGTGTGTTCCGCTTTGGTTATGAATATGTTTAAGCTGTTAAAGAAGCGAAGACATAAAATAGATACGTGATTTTCCTCGAAGGGAGGGATATGCATGAGTCATATAGTGGATTTTTTTAATGAAACATTTGGAAGCGGAGGAAATATAATAGTAGGCATTGTTTTTATTATAACAGCGCTTTTGGGAGTGCTTATTGCGCTGAGAGGCAGACATGTTATGAACGTTATAGTAGGTTTTTGCGCGGCAGCGGTTGGGATAATCGGAGGAGCTGCATTTGGCCTTCTTGTATTTGATAGCTTTATAATAATGCTCATCACGGCGTTCATCGGAGGTATAGCACTTTTGATGCTTGTGAAATTTGTAAAAAGTGTTGGATATTTTATTGGCATAGGAGCGTTGGGGTTCCTGATCGCATTCATAGTTACATCAGAGATGTACATAGACAGCACAAGGATAACAGAAAGCACACTTGTCTTTTTTGATTTGATAGCAGGTGTGATCTTGGGGATCCTGGCAGCTTGGCGTTCGAAGTATATCGTAACGGTTATAACGGCGGCAGCCGGAGGAATGATAGCGGCGATAAGTGTTCTTGCGTTATTTGGCGTATATTTCGCAGACTGGAGAATGTGGGTATTGGCAACGGTAACGGCGGTGTTCGGAGCAGTGGTGCAGTTTAGAGGGGGCAAAGTGGGGAAAAAATAGTAATATATGTGCCAGAGCAGTCATAATAATAACGTGTGAAATACTGTTTGTGAGGTGACGGATAATGTATCGAGGACATAATCTTCGGCAGCGCATTGTTATAGATGTAAACACTGCTGAACGCCTTGGGATCGTTTCGGACGTGGAGATCAATGAGACGGATGGTGCGATCTCAAGGATGATAATCCGTCGCCGAGGAGGATTTTTTGCAAGTATTTTCGGCTTGGGAGAGATCACGGTGCCATGGACGTCAATAACGGCTGTGGGACGCGAATTTGTGTTGGTAAATTCGTTTGAATTCGGAGAAAAATACTTGAAAAACAGATGATTGTGTGGTATAATAATTTCGTCAGAACAGATATGCATTATATGGCATAAATTACAGTCTATTGCTTTAAGAAACAGAAAGGAAAGGTTATACCATGAGATGTCCCTATTGCTCTTTTACCGAAAGTAAAGTAATTGATTCAAGACCGACAGAGGAAAACAATTCGATACGACGCAGAAGAGAGTGTCTTAGATGCGGTAAGAGATTTACTACTTATGAGAAAATTGAATCCATAGCGCTGGTCGTTATAAAAAAAGATGATTCAAGACAGCCTTTCAACAGAAATAAGATATTGAAGGGGATAATGACTGCTTGTGAGAAACGTCCGATCTCGCTTGCGCAAATGGAGCGTATAACCGATGAAATAGAGAGTGAACTCAGCCAGTCAATGGAGCGAGAAGTGAAATCTACAAGGATAGGAGAGCTTGTTATGCAAAAACTGCGCAAACTTGATGAGGTTGCGTATGTCAGGTTTGCATCGGTATATAAGCAGTTTGACGATTTAAATACATTTATGGACGAGCTTAAGGGACTTATTAATGAAAAATAAGATAGATCTTCATATGCATTCCACATTTTCGGATGGAACGTTAACACCGTTTGAGCTGGCAGTTCTTGCAGCGGAATCAGGACTTTGCGCGGCTGCGCTGACTGATCATGATACGACAGAGGGAACACATGGATTTGTCAGTGGATGTGAAAAGTTAGGAATAGAAGGAATAGCCGGAGTTGAGATAGGGGCTAAGTTCAAACAAGAACTGCATATAGTCGGGCTGTATGTCGGCGGAAAAGAACTTGAAGCGATGCTCACAAAGCTTCGTGACGGCAGAAAAGACAGAAATATTAGAATGGCAGAGAAGCTCAGAGAAGGCGGCTACAAAATATCAGTAAGCGATATATGTAACGGAAGGCCGAAAAAGGATATAAAGAATCTTGGAAGAGTGCATATAGCAAATGCGCTTGTGCGAAAAGGGTATATTGGAAGTGTAAACGAAGCGTTTGATAAACTTATAGGAAAAGACAAGCCGTATTACGTAAGTAGATTTTCACTCTCACCCGAAGAATGTGTAAGGCTTATAAAGAGAAGCGGAGGCGTTGCTGTCTGGGCCCATCCGATATATGCTGTTTCTTCAGAAAAAGAAATGGTCGAGTTGGCGGATCGGTTAAAGGCGGCAGGACTTGATGCTATGGAATGCTTTTACAGCAGATATTCGGATGAAGAAATGAAGATGTGCATGAAAGTATCGGAAGAAGCAGGACTGTTAATGAGCGGCGGAAGTGATTTTCATGGCGCCAATAAGCCGGATGTCAAACTTGGACATGTCAGCGGCGGATATGTTTCTTATGAGATACTTGAAAAGCTTAAAGAAAGAATAGGAAAAAGCAGCAGAGCGGTATCGACTTGATGCCGCTTTGTTTTTTAGGAGGTATGACAATATGTTGAAAAACAGAACGATCGCGGCGGTCTCAACACCGCCGGGAACAGGAGGGATCTCTATAATAAGAGTAAGCGGCGATGAGTCCATCAATATTGTAAACAGTGTATTCAGCGGTGCGGATCTTTCAGTGGTCATGTCACATACTGTGCACTATGGACATATAAAAAACAAAGTTGGGCAAATTATAGACGAAGTGCTTGTAACAGTAATGCTTGCACCGAAAACTTTTACACGGGAAGACGTGGTAGAGATAGGGGCACACGGAGGAAGCGCTGTTACAAGAGCCGTTTTGAATGCTGTTATTGATGCGGGAGCATATCCGGCGGAGCCGGGAGAGTTTACTAAAAGAGCATTTATTAACGGGCGAATGGATCTTTCTCAGGCAGAGGCGGTTATAGATATAATAAATGCAAAAAATGAACTTGCGCGGAGAAATGCTGTTTCTCAGCTTGACGGACGGCTGTCAGCGTCTATAAAAGCAGTGAGAGACGAGCTCATACATCTTTCTGCAAGGATGCAGGTGTTGATAGATTATCCTGATGAGGAACTGGAGGACATCACTATAGATGATATAGAGGAAAAATGCAGAGAGAGCAGGAGCGGCGTGGAAAAATTACTGAAAACTGCCGACAGCGGGAGGATAATCAAAGAGGGGATACGCACTGCGATAGTTGGTAAACCTAATGTGGGGAAATCGTCACTTCTGAATTATCTTATGAATGAGGATAGAGCAATCGTGACAGATATCGCCGGAACGACACGCGATGTTTTGGAGGAGAGTGTAAGCGTAAATGGGATACCGCTTTTATTATTTGATACTGCGGGGATACGTGATACAGATGACACTGTGGAACGCATAGGAGTTGAAAGATCGAAACGCTATCTTGATTCTGCAGATCTTGTTCTTGTGGTGCTTGATTTATCTGATGATATAGATCAAAATGATATTGAGGTGCTTAAGGCGTCTGAGTGTAAAAACAGGATAATACTGCTCAATAAAACAGATATGGGAAATGAGTCGGATGTACGCATTGACAATTCGCTTTTTGGTTCATCGAGTGTTATAAGGATAAGTGCAAAAACAGGAGAGGGGATCGATGAGCTGGCAGATGAAATAGAGAAAATATGCAGGATAGATGAGATCTATACGGAAAATGGTGCGGTCATAACGAATATGCGCCATAAAGCGGCACTTGCGTCCGCGTGTACCGCATTGATGAACGCTGAAAAAGCTGCTGCTTCGGGAATGCCCGCAGATATAGTTTCTATCGATATAGCAGAGGCTGCGGACAGTCTTGGAGAAATTACCGGGGAGACTGTATCAGAATCGGTAGTTTCGGATATATTCAGTAATTTTTGTGTGGGGAAATAAGATGTGATTTACTATGATATAAGTGCAAATAATATAAATACCGGCCAATATATATATATATATTGTTTGTTAGAATACAAATAATTTTTGAATATTTATTCATGGTAAAAATTATCTACCCCAACATCGATATATATTTCGGAGTGGTTTTAATGGAGGCAAAAATGAGACTTGACAAATTTTTATCTGAATCTACTTCGCTTTCGCGAAAAGAGATAAAAGGACTTATTAAAATCGGTGCGGTAAGTGTAAACGGAACGACAGCAAAAAAATCGGATATCAAAGTCTGTGAGGAGGATGAGATATCACTTAACGGTGAGAGCGTACAATACAGAAAGTATGTATATCTCGTACTGAACAAGCCAGCCGGATTTATAAGCGCATCGGAAGATAGGAAGTACAGGTGTGTAACGGAGCTTGTTCCGGATGAATATATCCATTATAATGTATTTCCTGTAGGAAGACTTGATGTAGATACTGAAGGGCTTCTAATACTTACCAATGACGGAAAGTTTGCGCATGATGTAGCATCTCCAAAAAAGAATGTATATAAGCGTTATTTTGCGCGCCTCAGTGCTCCGGCGGAAGATCACGATAGGGATGCTTTCAAAGCCGGAATAGAATTTAAGGAATTCAAAGCTAAGCCGGCGAGACTTGAAATATGCGAAGATCCTTGTGAAGTATATGTGGAAATCGCGGAAGGAAAATATCATCAGGTGAAGCGTATGTTCGAGCGTGTGGGAAAAACTGTGATCTATCTTAAAAGAGTTGCCGTGGGTGGGCTGGGATTGCCTGAAAACAGCAGACCGGGAGATATTTTCGAGGTTGATAAATTATGGCTTGACGAAAAAATAAACGGATATGGAGAAAAGTGAATATCAGTGAAGAATTATGCATTTTTGTGCAATGTATCGCTCAATGTTTTGATGGCGGAGGTTGTTTTTTAATCAAAATGTCAATTGAAGTTTTGTTAGTCATGGTGTATAATTACACTGTAATCGCAAGTAATTATTCGTTGCCGCAGGTGCGGAACGGTAAATATAGAATACTGAACGTCTCATACGGCGTCAGAGGATTACAAGCGCAATGAGGCGTTTGCGGGATGTCGCAAACGCTGTTTTTTTCGGACTAAAACGTATTTTAAGTCCGGCGCCTTTACATAAAACCGCTTTTGGCGGCGTTCGAAAGGAAGATGCAGGATATGGATATCGGTTCGGTAATTACCGAGGAGCTAAATATCGAGGTGCTGTTTACGATCCCGATCTTCGGAGGTATACCCGTTACGGAGACCGTAGTCGTTATGTGGATCATAATGGCGGTGATGATAATAGGAGGATGGCTCATTACAAGAAATTTAAAGGTGGAGAATTGCTCAAAGCGGCAGCTCATCGTGGAGTCAGCTTACACAATGCTTGAAAACTTCTTTAAGGGTCTTGTCGGAGAGAAAGGAGCGGCATTTGTTCCTTATCTGGTGATAGTGATAATATTCATAGGGATATCAAACCTGTTCGGTATTTTCGGAGTGAAGCCGCCGACAAAGGATTTATCGCTTACCGGAGTGCTGGCGGTGATGTCTATTGTGATAATACAGGTCGCCGGCATACGAGCTAAAGGCGTCAAGGGGTGGCTCAAGTCGTTTGGAGCACCGTCGGCGGTGGTATTGCCGATAAATATCTTGGAACTTGGAATTAAACCGCTTTCGCTTTGTATGCGACTGTTCGGAAACGTACTTGGTGCGTTCGTTATAATGAAGCTCATAGAAGCTGTTGTGCCGGTCGTTATACCTCCGGTTCTCAGTCTGTATTTCGATCTGTTTGACGGATGTATACAGGCGTATGTATTTACGTTTCTTACAGCACTGTATATACAGGAAGCTGTGGAATAAATTATTAAATCAGCGTTCACAGAGCCGTAGGAGCGGCGTATGGAAGCGCAATAAAAATTGCTAAGGAGTGTTTTATCATGGATTCTTTATTGACAATTTTGGCGGCAGCTATTGCTGTAGCATTCCCGTGTATGGGTGCCGGACTTGGTATAGGAAAAGCGGCGGCAAGCGCTGTTGAAGCGATAGCGCGTCAGCCCGAGGCGGATTCAAAGGTAACAAAGAACCTTCTTCTCGGATGTGCGCTCGCAGAGGCAACTGCTATCTACGGTTTCGTTATAGCTCTTATCATCCTCTTGGTAAAGTAATAATGGGTTGTTTTTACACCGAAAGGAGGACGAACGGGTATGCTTGATATTATCCCTTGGGATGTTGTTTTTATTCTGATAAACCTGATCGTTCTGTATGTCATAATGCGGATAGTGCTTGTAAAGCCTATAAAAAATGTTATCGAGAAACGTGAATCGATCATAAAATCGGGGCTTAAGAATGCCGCCGAATCCGAGGCGAGCGCAAAGGCGCTTGAGAAGGAGTGGCACGAGAAGATCGATACGGCAAAGGAAAGATCCGAGGCGATGATCGAGAAGGCTAAGGCGGACGCACAGAGCGAATATGACAAGCTCGTTGCCGAGGCAAACACAGAAGCGGCGCGCATCGTGAGTGATGCGAGAAGAAGCATGGAAGAGGAAAAGAAGAACACCATGCTGGGTATCCGCTCAGAGGTAGCCGGGCTTGCGATAGACACGGCGAAAAAGGTTCTCGAAAACAGTGATCTTTCAGGTATTGACAATTCGCTTTATGATAAGTTTTTAACGGAAACGGGTGACGGAAATGACACAGACGGCAAATAATTACGCAAAGGCTTTATT
>CAJFNT010000172.1 GCA_904395315.1 uncultured Clostridia bacterium | reverse complement strand
TACTTATGTACGCCTTCGGGCACGGGTTTTGCAAGCAAAACCTTCGTTTCGTCCGTTCTGCATCTAAATCCAAGCAGCCTTTGCGGCTGCTGTGTTCTGCGCGGAGCGCTTAAACAGCAGAAGAAGAAAAAAATCAAGAAGGTGCTATCAATTGGAAAAAAACACTGCTTTGGGCACTGAGCCCATAGGACGGCTGATCGTAAAGCTGTCGCTGCCGACGGTCGCGGCGCAGCTCGTCAATCTGCTATACAATATAGTTGACAGGATATATGTGGGCAGGATACCGGGCGTGGGCTCTCTCGCGCTCGCGGGACTCGGCGTCACGTTCCCGATAATCATGCTCGTCTCGGCGTTCGCCCAGCTTGCCGGCATGGGCGCGCCGCGCGCCTCGATAGCCATGGGCGCGGGCGACTACAAAAAGGCCGAGAAATATCTCGGGAACAGCACACTGCTCCTCATAATATTCTCGGTGGTGCTTTCAGTGGTATTCTTCATAACGAAGGATCCCATACTTATGATCTTCGGAGCGAGCGAGAACACTCTCCCCTACGCCTCCGATTACATATCGGTATATCTTATAGGTACGATATTCGTGCAGCTCACCTTGGGACTCAACATGTTCATAACGAATCAGGGCTTTTCAAAAACGAGCATGCTCACGGTCTGCCTCGGAGCAGTCCTCAACATCGTGCTCGATCCCGTGTTCATATTCGTTTTTGACATGGGTGTCAAAGGCGCGGCGCTCGCGACGATAATCTCACAGTGCGCGTCATGCGTATGGGTGCTGGTATTCCTGACAGGAAAAAGGACCATATTGAAGCTGAGACTAAAAGCGCTCGTGCCAGATATGAAAATGATAGGCTCGATCCTCGCGCTCGGCATTTCGCCGTTCGTTATGCAGGCAACCGAATGCCTTATCCAGCTCACGTTCAACAAGGGAATGATCACATACGGCAACGATATGTACGTTGCGGTCATGTCGGTGCTGTTCAGCATAATGCAGCTCGTATGGATGCCGCTCTCCGGCTTCTCGCAGGGCGTTCAGCCTATCATCGGCTACAACTACGGCGCGGGTCAGATCGACCGCGTAAAAAAATCATTCAAGCTCCAGTTCACGGCGAGCTTTATATTCTCGATCGTAACCGTGGCGCTGGTCGAGCTGTTCCCCGGCTTCTTCCTCGGTCTGTTCTCGAACGATGAGGAGCTGATCGCGACCGGAAGCAACGCTCTCAGACTGTTCATGGCGGGAATGTGTCTTATGGGCGCTCAAAGCGCATGCCAGCAGACGTTCATCGCCCTCGGCGAAGCGAAGACCTCGATGTTCCTCGCCTGTCTGCGTAAATTGATACTCCTGTTCCCGCTCGCGATAATCATCCCGATGATCACCGGTCTCGGAGTATGGGGACTGTATCTTGCAGAACCGATAAGCGATGTGGTAGCCGTATGCGTCACGGTCGCGATGTTCGCTGTGCAGAGCAAGAAGCTTTTAAAGCAAAGCCCCGCAAAATAACCGCGGCATGATACGCCGTGCGAAAGAGAGGTATGATATGGTAAATTTCAAGTATCTGTTCGCAGCCGCGTCGGCGGCGCTGCTGATCGCCGTTCCGGCGGCGGTCTCGGCGGTCGAGCCGGCTGATCTTGTTTTCACACAGAACACCGGCGGGAAATATATCTACTGCAACAACCATGAGTTCATCCGCAGTGTGGATCTCGCCGACAACTCTGTCAAAAACCCCAAATATATAATGAACAACGAGGGGCTCACTCCCGACAAATACGCGCTTTTCGCCTCGTTCTCAAACAGGACCGACATAACCACGAACACCAATGCCGAAGGCTTTTACGCGCAGCAGCGCGGATTTGACATAGAGGTGGACGTTATGTTCAAGGCTCAGGAGGACACCACGATCACTCTTGAGCGGCTCGGGTTCGAGGCGCCGGAGCACCGCTCGTTCTTCCTTGACGGGAACATGTATTCCACCGAGGACGAATGGGGCTGCTTCTACTGCTGGTCCTCGTATCTCGGCATGCCGATACGTCAGATAAACTCCGGAAACACATGTTACGATGACCCGATCGAGGAAACGACGTTCGAGGTAAAAGCCGGCGAGACAGTCTGGCTCTCCGATTTTATCGACAACTACCGCGAGGTGCCGTTCTGCCGCTCCGTGAACATCATGGCTGATTTCACCATCGACAGCGGCGTCTGCGATGTGAACATCCTTGCGGTGCGCTCGAACGGCGAGCTGAAAAACAGAGCGTATGTCAACAAGTCGCCCGGCTACGGCTCATACTTCCGTGACAGGCAGTACAAGGGCATATCCGACGGGCTCAATGAAGTCACGGCTGAGCTCAGCTACACGATAGATGATTCTGACAGTAGCGGCATAAACCTGCCCGTGACCGTGTACAACCAATCCATGCCCGAGGGCAACACGATCGAGAAATGGTACACGCATCTGAACCCGCGCGCGGATCAGTGGTCATACGCGCTCTGCGCCGAATCGGATATGATCTCGGTGAGCTACTATGATCCGTTGAAGCTCACATATTACGGCTCGGGTGTGCCGGAAGACGAGCGCAGTCCGTACTATGTCTTCGACACGAAGCATACCGACACCTCGACATACGATCAAAGCTACGGCAGCCGTTCGGACTACGTCCCCAACCGTGAGCTGACGGAGGAGGACGGCACGGATCTCGCCTGCAATCTCGGCAACTACGGTGTCATATACAACTACAAGATCAAGGTGACCAACAACGGCAACAAGCACCGTTATCTCACCTATTGCCTCGCGACCTCTTCAAACAACATCGTGTATCTCAAGGACAGCGAGGGCAATGTCATAAACGACTACGCGCTCTGCAAGGGCACGCGCAGCGAAAGGGTGTCCGACAATATGGCGTGCATGTCGATACCGGCGCAGTCCACATCGGAATACACCGTGTGCGTTATCCTTACCCCGAACTATGCCGGAGGCATGGAGAACTATCTGAAGCTCACCGACTATCCGCAGATAATAGAGACGTATGAAACGGAGCGCAGCGGCATAGAGAAAGACAGGTTCTTCACAGGCAGAGAGTATTATAAATGGGACGGCACAACGCTCATGCTGAGCGACGACCGGACGAACTGGCGCAGTGTGAGCCTGCCGTCGAAAGTCGCAAACGAGATCGCGGGCAACGCGAACGAGTATTCGCTCGTCTACACCGGCAGCGGATATCTTTTGAGACCGTCACTCTACGATGCCGGTGTCTATCCGCACGCCGACTCCCTGTTCAGGACGGTGTATCTGCTCGACGAGGATCTCGGTCTCGTGTCCTCCTATACCTTCGGCAGCTATCCGCAGGCTTGCACGGCTGCGAACGGAGTCTACTATGTCGAGACCTCCGGCACGGTGTTCCGCTCGGACGGATTCGTCTGGTGGGATATGGCGGGAAGCACTATGCCGTGCTGGAACTACGGCAGGTTCTCGGCGATGTGCGAGAACGGCACTATCAGCCTCTCGGAAAACGGCAAAGATTTTTCTGAGGTCGAGTATCTCGGATTCAGACCCGACTATATAGACTCTTACGGCAAGTATTACTACTTTGCCGACGGCAGAGCGCTGTACCTGTCTGAAAACGGCGTGTACTGGAAAGGCGTGATGGCGGATGAAAAAGTCACAAGCTTTGAGGCGCGGGGCGACAAGCTCATAATAAACGGAAGCGAGGAGCACGTGCTCCCTGAGCTTGAAGAGAGCCTTGTCATAAAATATAACGACAGATATATCGGCACCGAGCATGAGCCGTTCATCACAGACGGAGTCTCATACGTGCCCGTGCGCGATCTTGCCGAGTTCATGGGCTGCAAGGTGGAATGGGACGATGGCATTAT
This sequence comes from uncultured Clostridia bacterium, assembly GCA_904395315.1. Classification (GTDB taxonomy): domain Bacteria; phylum Bacillota; class Clostridia; order UBA1381; family UBA1381; genus Ornithomonoglobus. Next base: position 21,408 of record CAJFNT010000172.1, on the reverse strand, counting down.
AACGCTCACGCGCGGCGTCGATAAGACGGTGATAGACACATCGTCATCGAAAGCGTCATCAGACGGCACTGTCATCGATATGCCGGTAATAATAGATGACGGCACCTCATACGTGCCGCTAAGGAAAACAGCCGAGCTTTTCGGCTGTGAAGTGAGCTACAACGCGGAAACGATGACCGCGGAGCTGACAGAGCCTTAAAAGCGCATACTAAAGCCACTTCAGGACAGCTATTGATTAAGAATACTGATATATTGTCATAAGACACGCAAAAAGAGCGTATCGCGGTGATCTTGCGATACGCTCTTTCTCTTGTGATCGATGTCTTTAATACTTGCCGGCCTCAAACATACATCAAAAAGGTTTTATTCAGCTTTTTCAATAACTGCAGTAAGCTCCGATATTGTAAAGCATCTTTCCGTGCTTCCTTTTCCGCTTCCTCTGTCCTCCGATATCAGGATGAATTCTGATGGGTCAAATACACTTTCTATTTTCTGAATTTCAGATGATTCAAGAGGAGAGTTTTCCTCCGGCTCATACAGCGGCGTGCCGTCCGAGCATACCGCGCTCACATAAACACATCTTGCCGTTCCGCCGGCTTCAAGCTCATATGTGAGTTTTACTCTTATAGGATCAGCCGTGTCAATAACATTCATATTCATATGGTATGCATTGCCGCTGACGCCCCATCCGCCCCAGAGATCTGTATTAAAACCATTTACATATAGCTTGCGGTTCCCAAGCTGTACACCTGCACGAAAACGTATCTGATCTCCGCTGTTTATAGCTCCGCCGCTCTCATCTGTGGGAGTTAACATGTATTCTACCGTGAGCATATCACCGTCAGCAGCATTTGCCAGCTTTTCCTTTGAAACAGGGCTAAGCTCCAAGACCTTAGATGCCGATGCCGAAGAATACCTATACAATTCAAACGGCATATCTCCATCTGTATACATAAGCAATCCGTCAGCTGGGTCCACATCTTCATATCCCGGATCCTCCGCTCCGCCGCCATCATCTTCTTTTTGTTCTTCCACAGCAAAAATGCCTGTTTTTACTGCTCCGTTATACTCGGCTCTGAAACGGTATTCTCCGCTTCTCAGCAAAATACTGTCTGATTCATACTCTGTTTCCGCTCCTGTTTCAGTACTTGTGACCGTAATATCTGCTATGACCGGCTCACCGTCATACTCAATACTGAATGTCACATTTGTTACAGGTACGGCCTCATATCCAAAGATTATATTATCAACACATGTGTTTTTGTCACTATAGCTGTGACTCGAACTAAATCCCAGTATTTCAAGACCTTCTCCTCCGCTGAACTTTCCGGTGAACGTTCTTGCTCTGCCTTCCGTGGAGATCGTCACCGATATCTCTCCTGTGGCGTAGTCTATTACATTTTTAAAATGCGTTGCCTTAGCATTCACGCCGGTATTTGATGCTGATATACATTCAAGAAGCTCAGCGCCCGAAGCGACTATTTCACCTCCTACAACAAGTTTTTGATTATCGGGATTACTGTTGTATTCCTCAACATTAAAGTTCACAAGCTCTGCTCCATCTGAATCTATGAGCCTGTAATTTGTCGTTTTTCCTGACTGCCTTCCAAAATACATATCGAACTCCGATACCGCTACACTGTCTGTTCCAGACATAAGCGGTTCCGACAGCTCAATATCAAGCGTTCCGCTCGCTTGGTCTGTAAGACTCACAACACCGTTGACCTCATCATAATACGCCGCGCCGCCGAGTACCGGGACGTCCGTGCCGTCTCCCGTCTCATTGCTGTCAAATTCCCAGCTGTGCTCTGTAGTATCCTCACCCGTTTCCTCAGTTCCCTGCGTTACCTCGACAGTCAGCAGATTTGTGTATTCCGTGTCATACCGCACAATGACCTCTCCGGACTCTATCGCACTGTTAACGTCTATATTTCCGTTCTTTATTTCTCCGTTATGATCGACACTGTAGCCATAAACGCCCTCGCACATCATATATCTTCCGTCTCGGGCAGGCTCTATCTCCGTTCCGAACATTTTATCCGTAACGGTTATTATCGCGTCCTCTATGAGTGTGCCGTTCTTATCCACAGCTCTTATACTTATACCGTATTGTTCTTCGATCACACTTTTAACAGTGATATTATCTATCATTGCATTTCTGCCCTCAACATTGTAATCATCGTAGAAACTCAGACTTGATACCGCTGTTGTCTCTGCCGGGATCGAGCCTATAAAAGTTGATTCCATACCTTCGCTGAGGTTAGATATTGTAAGAGTCAATGTGCCTCCAACAGGATCTATCACCGACTTGAATCTCATATATACACCCTGCGCAAATCCATCGGGCAGCCTTCCGTCCAAAAGCATTTCTTCTCCATTGATCTTTATTGACTGAGCAGAATTATTGTATATATTTATTTTCGTTTCAAGCAGTCTTTCGCCATTTTGATCAATAATGTCATAATTCACATATTTCTGGCTTATACCCTTTGAGCCAAAGTTTATATCAGCAGATATACAGATCTTTTCACCCTGGATCATGCCTGAATTTTCAAGAGCAAATTCCGCTCCGCCGCCTTTTCCGCCACTGTCAAGGAAAAGCGCCCGCGATGCGGCATCATATCTCGCATTGCCTGTCATTGTCAATGAAGGATCATTGTCGAAGCTCTGCGAATATATTTCACGCTCCGCACCGTCATTCTCCGGAGGCGTATTTATGACCGTATAAAACTTGCGTTCAATAACTCCGTTTCCGTAAACACCGACTTTTATGTCATACACATCCGCATCAAGTTCTTTCATAGGTATCGACTTATAGGTCTCAAGACCTATGTACTCTTGACCTATATATACAACACTGCCATCTGACACATCTTTTACGATGACCATAGACGGAACATTTATAAAGCTCGCCAGTGACTGTTTGAATCCTATCGTATTCACAGGCTCTGCGCTGCCGCCTTCCAGCTCTATCGACTTTACCGGGGCTTGAAGCTGCATATTTGTATCGTTTTATATACGATTATACCCATTCTCGCCGCTCCGGAAAGCTTAAGCGAAAATCCGTCTACAGTATACCGTTCGCCCATATCGCGATCCGATGTATCAGCTGTTTTCGTCTCATAAGCCTCCATTGTACCGTCAGCCGCATATGTCACAGCTGTTACCATCAACTTCTCAACACTGCTGTCTGTCTTTACAAGTTCAACGCCGGTCAGTCTGCCGACATCTGTTACAGTTCCGACCGTAACGGCATTCGGTTTGAAGTCCCCAGCCGTATCGGTCGTATCTACCGGCTTTGCCTCAGGGAACTGCGGCGCTTCGCTGTTATAAGTCGAGTTATAGCTCTCAGGCGCACCCAGATATGACTCCTTTTTTTCTCCTGTTGTTATAACTATCTTATCAACTATGAAGCCCGGATCCATTGCATACAGCCTTAGAGTGTGTATCCCCGGTTCTGATACGGTCACATTTACCGACAAAGTTTCATTATTTATCATTACCTGTTTTGCCCATGCTGACGCGTCGATATTTGCCTCCTGATATTCATTTGTGCCGGTCAGAACTATCGGTTCATCGCCGTCTATCGCCACCGCTGCGCGCTGAGCTCCGCGCTCGTTAAGTGTCGGCATACGGTATAGATCAAGCTCAAATGTACCTGCGCTTGCAAAATAAATATCATATTCAGCTACTGCCGTATTCTCAAGCGATGGATTTTCTGCTGCCGTAGTATCAAACGTAGGATACGCCTTCAAGCTGTCGCCGCTTCTGCCAAGATCCTTCTCTGTCTGCCAATAATACGGCTCGTTATTTATGAGCCTGCTGTAATGCTCTGCCTCGACAGAAACGTAGCCATTGGCTTCGGCATATGTCTTTTCCGGCAGCTTCCGTCACATTGTTGTCGATATACAGAGTGAACTGTTTTTCGGAAACCACGCTGTCTCCTATGACTTCCGATACGGTGATAACTGCCTGCTCGCTTCCCTCGGGCACCTTATCCCAATCCATGCCGATCCATATCCTGTCATCACTGTAAACGCTGCCTTCAGCTTTGCTGAAAGTGACCCAATCCTTGTCAGCTGATAATTTCCAGTCAAAGCTTCCGTAACCTATATTGTATATATCAAGATAGCGTATATCCTTAGAATATCCCGAGAAACTCGTATCCTCTATTGAGGTTCCCATCTCCGTATATCCGGGATCGCCGCATACGGCTGTTTTAACTTCCCGTTCGATCTGATTCGCGGAAAAAGTAAGGCTTAGGATTCCCCCGTATTTGCCGCCGGTTTCCCGAGCGTTTCCTCAATAAGCACGCGCTGCTTATCAATGACCTCTTCGATCACTTCCTTTGCCCTTGCAAGGTTTTCCGGGGCATTTTCATCTATCTTCTTTCTGTCGATAAGTGTGCCTTCATCATGCAGGCCTCGCAGACCTATATTGTATATATTATCATAGACACCGTATTTTTCAAGCGCATCTCTCCAATAATCAAGCATAAGCTCTATATTATACACCTTATTGCCATCGTTATCGATCTCGGTATATACATACTCATGCGCGGTATTGTCACGGTACAGGGCCTTTCCCTGATTTTCCGGTCTTGACTTCCACTCCTCGACATACAGGTCAAATTCCGTATTGTTGTTTCTCGTCAGCAGCTCACAGTGTGACGCTCCCATAACTATGCCGTAATTGTCAGCATTTGCGGGATTTACATCATGGGCGTGGAAAGCCTCGGAGCATGAGTGCATTGCTGGCCAGAGATAATTTGCTTTCAATCTCAGCAAAAGCTCATAGGTCCGTGTGTAGAGCTCCGTATATCCCTTGTCACCCTTTGATTCCGCCCACGCCGCCATACTTTCCTCGTCATTAAAGAATATACCGCGGAATTTGACCGACGGCTCACCTTCCGTGTACGGCTTACCAAGTGTGACATAAAGGCTATCTGCATGACCTATAGGCACATCGGCCCACCAGTACCATGGCGAAACGCCGATCTTTTCCGATACATCGTACATTCCGTAGATCGTACCCCGTTCATCGGAACCGGCTATAACAAGCTTATCATCAACGATATGGATCGTGAAGCTTTCCCATTTTCCGCGTATATTCTCCACATTGATCACGCCTTTCTCCGCCAGCTCATCTATCGCCGCGCTCTTGCCTACAGTGCCGATTATGACATCAGCATTTTCCCAATCACCCGACTCCGACGTGGGCAAAGGCGTCGGAGGATCCGTGGGCTTCAATGTTGGGATACTTGTTGGCTCTGCAGTAGGCATATCTCTCATTACCGCAGCAGTTGTCAGCGGGACATTAGTCAGATCTCCGTTCTCATTTATCTTCCAAACGAAGCCCTTCACATTATGTCCTTCAAGCGCAGGAAGTCCTTCAAATGTAAGCTCGCCGTTTTCACTGTCGGCAAGCTCATTTGAAAAAAACACTCTGTCAAGCGTACCATCGGGATCATATACCGCGATCACACCCCTGCCGCATTCTTTAAGCTGCTCAAAGCCATCTATTATCAATTTATCATCGCTTATATATGCGTTGTTGGGAAGCGTTTTAGGCTCTGCGCTGCGCTCGGTAATCGGCAGTGCCGCACCGGTAGCTGTATCTATCACCGGCACCGTTCCTATAACATGAGGTGTAACACCGGTGACAGCTTTTATGTCTGAGCAGAGATCCCCTGCCGCACGGCGTACCGACACCTCCTCCGCATCGTCAAAATACACCATCGGCGTCTTATCCTGTGACGCAAGCAAAAAGTCTCCTCCTTCTGTTGAGACATATCCCGACACGCTTGCGGCTGTATCGGCTTTATTTACATCATCCGATAAAGCATAAACATTCATATTCGACGCTGCCGCCGCTATCATTGCTATAACTGACACCAGCGCAGCCGATCTTTTCTTCTCCATGTTTTCCTCCTTTATATATCGCATATCGTTACTTTTATTTTAATGTAATCATTTCTGCTTTTCATTAAAAAAAATGACATATAGCTTGTCATTTCTTCAATTTCATGATATAATTATCGTGAGGTGGATAACGTGATAAAGCATGTATTTAAAACTGTAACTACTTATCATTATCATGGTAACTATGAAATATATATTTTGCTGTCCGGAGATTGCTCCATGTTTGTAAACCACACATCACATATCATAACAACCGGGGATATGCTGTTTATAAAGCAGGGCTTTATACATAGAGCGATCTATCATTCAGAAAAATATGAGCGCGCTTTTTTCAATATCTATAACGGTTATCTGTCGGACGCATTGTTGGTCGCTATGAAACCCCTGTTTGATAACTGTTTATATACTCCCAAAGATACATCCATGATAAGGCACTTTATAGAGCTGACCGACACAGAGACAGCAAAACGCACACCTTATATGCAGGAGGCAGTCCGCGCACATCTTACAGAACTAATACTTTACTGTATACGAAACAAATCAATTTCGGAGCCGCATGACAAGATATCACCATCGGTCAAAAGACTTATACTCTATATAAACAAGAATTTCGATCAGCCGTTTGACATAAAAAGCGCTGCAGAGATGGTCAAGATGAGTGAAGGTTATCTGTCGAGACTGTTTAAAAGGGAAACCGGATTCGCATTCGGAGAATATCTGACAGTGCGGCGCATAAAGCATGCGGAAATATTGCTTCGCGGGAGCCAAAAATCAATATCAGAAATCGCGTCACTGTGCGGCTTTAACAGCGCCAATTATTTTTCAAAGGTCTTTCACGATAAATGCGGCATAACACCCGTTCAATTCAGAAAAAAACATAATGAAAATTCCACAAAACAATAATAAATATGATTCTGCAAAGATAAAAAGATCCGGTATGATGCGGTATACAAAGCCGCTCCATACCGGAATTTTCAATGCCATTCAAAAACTCTCATAGCTCTTCTTTTTATATCCCAATAATATCTCTTACCACATTTCCGGCTATGATGAGCCCCGCCGCTGACGGGACAAACGCGCAGCTTGCCGGAGTCCTGCCCAAGCCTTTTTTCGGCTCCTCCTGTGAGTATACCACCTTCAGGCTCTCAACGCCCCTTGCGCGCAGCTCGCGCCTCATGACGCGCGCGAGCGGGCATACCGACGTCTTATATATATCCGTCGTCACCAGCCGTTCCGGATCGGTCTTATTGCCGGTCCCCATCGCGCTTATGACCGGTATGCCGAGCCGCTTCGCCCGGACGATTATCTCAAGCTTCGCCGAGACCGTATCGACCGCGTCCACTATATAGTCGCAGCCCGAAAGATCATAGCTGTCCGCGTTCTCCGGGAGATAAAACACATTATGTGTCACGACCTCGACAGCGGGATCTATATCCGCTATCCTTTCCCTCATAACATCCGTCTTGTATCTCCCTACCGTGCTTTCAAGCGCTATTATCTGCCTGTTGAGATTTGACTCCGCGACCTTATCATTGTCGAAAAGGATAAAGCCGCCTATGCCGCTCCTCGCAAGCGCCTCGACAACGTAGCCTCCCACGCCGCCGAGCCCGAAGACCGCAACTCTGCATTTTCTCAATTTATCTACCGCGTCTTTCCCGAACAGCGCTTCCGTTCTTGAATAACGCTCCTCCATCAGTTCATTCTGTCCTCACGCGCTTTTATGAAATCAACATTTGCGCGCTCTATCGAATTGAGGTTCGAAGACTCGTCATCATAGTTATAATTCGGATCCACAACATACCATGAACAGCTCTCAAAGTATTCGCGGAACACGTCCATTGTGAAACTTCGTCCGTGACGCGCGAATATCTCGTTTCTTCCCAAAGCAAGCTCGTCCTTTGTCTTGCCCGCGAGATCCGACTCGTCAAGCAGCTCGAATCCCGAGTTCGGGAAGATATAGCTGCCTGTGTAATGCGTTATGGCTGTTATCTCATACACTGTATTGCCGTTATACACCTGACTTGTCGGGAACGCGCTCAGAGTTATCGGTCTGCCCTGAATATATGATGTGTAAGCGCCGGAGTCGACATTCGCATAATATGTCGTGCCGTTGTAGCTGAATGTCATATATGATCTTCCTCCGTCATGGATGACCTCACCGCCAGTGACGAGCGCCGCGGTGAATCTGCCTCCCGACATACCGCCTTCAGCGCTGTAGCTGCCGCCGCCTGTGACAGCTGTGGACGTGGACGGTGAACCGCTCGATGACGATGAGCCCGAAGAGCTGCCCGAGGACGATGATCCGCCGGATGACGAGCTTCCCGAAGATGTTCCGCCAGAGGACGATCCGCCCGAAGAGCTGCCTCCCGAGGACGATCCGCCCGAGGATGAACTTCCCGACGAGCCTCTTCCGGATGACGATCCGCCCGAGGATGTTCCGCCTGACGAAGTCCCGCCGGAAGATGTGCCTCCCTCTCCCGTAGCCTGCCATGACGGCTGACCGGTCACTGCCGGAGTCGCTGAAGCCGCCGGTGTCGGCGACACGACCGGCAAAGTCGGCGCCGCGGAGACCGTTGGTGAAGGCGACTCTGTTGAAAGCACAACATTCCCGTCCTCATGGTTCCTGAACATATATATACCGCCGGTCACTCCTCCCGCTATACATACGATTATCACAGCGGCAACTATGATCTTGTTCCTTCTCTGCCGTCTGCGCTTTTCCTGTCTTCTTTTTTCTATCTCTTCAAGCTGACTTTGCTTTTCGGCGCGTATGCGCTCGATCTGCCGTCTGCGCTTTATCTCGTTTTCATCCAGAAGCTCTTCCGCGTCAGTTTCATCCTCCGCGTTGTCTTCCGTGACATTATCATCCTGTTCATCAGAGCCGTTTTCATCGTGAATATCATCCCGGACCGTATCTGCTGTCGCTTCCGTCTCCGCGTCATTTCCTGCCGCGGACGGCTCCGGCTCATTCTTGCCGGCATTCTCCTCGTAAACAGCCCCGCAAAATGGACAGACCTCAGCGGTATCATCTATCTGCGCGCCGCATTCTTTACATATCATTGTATATTCCTCCGATCTTTCCGAGACATCTCGGAGCACGTATTTTGCTTAAGTGCCGCCGGATATGCGCCGGCGTCATCCGGGCAGCCTGTCATGCCCGCTGTTTTATGGTACTATTCTATCTAATTAATTATACCTATATGAGCTGAAAATGTCAATAACGTGCTATTTACAGTTGTATTACATTTATTACGTTTTTATTCGTCATCATCGTCGCCCTGCTCTATTGTCATAGAGTCAAGCTTTGCGATGACATCGAAATTATGTATGCCCGCGACGTATCCGAGCGTTGACGCGGCAATTGGCACAGCCAGCATAAGCGCGACCGCAAACGCGGGTATTATCCCTCCTGTATCGGATATAAACCCGAAATAAGGCGCGGTCCATATGTAAAAGAGAATATTTATTATCATGGAAAACACATTTGTCATAGCTCCGTTTTCCGAGAAAAATATCCAGTTCATCCTGAACACGAGTATCGCAAGCGCCACCGCCGCGGAAATGCAGACTCCCCACAAAAATCCCCACTTCACGTTCGGCTGCAGGGGCGTGTATGTTTTCTTGTCAAAAGACGCGAGCTTGTAAGCCTGATTGTAGATAAAGACCGCGTATACAAAAGTGAATATCCCGGCGATCACATATCTCGCCACAAGCTTGTCAAGAAAATACCAGCATGCCACAGACTCAAAAACTATCGACACGAGGGCGGCTATAAGATGCCGCAAAAGCATGTTCCCGATCTGGTATCCCCTCGTTATATCAACCGAATTCTTCATTGTTTCTCCTCCGATCTGTTCTTTAAAACGGCGCTCATTGCGGCTGCGCAAGAACCCGCGATATAGCCTGAGCTCCATGCCCACTGCAGATTGTATCCGCCGCAGTCACCGTCGATATCAAGCACCTCGCCGCAGGCGTAAAGACCTTTAACGAGCCTCGACCCCATCGTCTCGGGATCAAACTCCGATGTCACGGCTCCGCCCTTCGTGACCTGAGCGTTGTTCCACGACATCGTTCCGCGCAGCTCGAACCGCCATCTCTTTATCGCCGCAGTTATGCTTTTCAGCTCCCGTTCCGAGAGCGATCCCGCCTTCCGTGAAAGAGGGACCGTATCCGTAGATTTCAAAAGCGCCTGACCGACACGCTTGTTCAGCATACCGGTAAAAAAGTCCTCGAGCGGCACATCCGCGAGCCGCTCCGCGCGCTGTCTTAAAAGCTCAAGCACGTCTCCGAACGCATACTCCGGCATCAGATCCACTTCGGCGTATCCCGCATCGCCTATACGGGAGGACAAACTGAACACAGGCGGCCCCGAAAGACCATAGTCTGTGAAAAGCAGCTCGCCCGTCTCCGAGAATTCGCCTATCGTTACCCTCGCCTCCGTCTTAATCCCTTTCAGCTTTTTGACTATGTCAGGCGCTGTCTTTATCTGCACAAGCGATGGTGACAGCGGCGTTATCGTATGTCCAAACGATCTAAGCAGCTCGTATCCGCTGCCGTTCGAGCCGAGATCCGGCGCCGCCTTCCCTCCGCAGGCGATGATAACACCGCGGGCTCTGACGGTCCTGCCGTCATACGCCGCGATCTTGAATCCGCCGTTCCTCATCCGCTTCACCGAGCTGACGTCAAAGCCGCATACCGTCTCCGCCCCAACTCTCTCCGTCTCGCGTCTCAGCACATCGAGCACCGAAGCCGCCGATCCCGAATAGGGATAGACCTTCCCGCCGTCCTCGACCTTCGGCAGCACGCCGAGCTCCGAGAACATCTCAAGCGTCTCCCGCACCCAGAACGTCCCGGCTGCGTGGTCGATAAAAGACGTGTCGCCGCCGTGATAGTCCGCGCGCGACGCGCCTATATTCGTAAGGTTGCACCTGCCGTTCCCTGTCGCCAGAATCTTCTTCCCGACACGTTTTCCGCGCTCAAGCACGCATACGTCCGCGCCTTTCCGCGCCGCCGCTATCGCCGCCGTAAGTCCTGACGCCCCGCCGCCTATCACCGCAATATCCGCCATCACCGCATCTCCCTCTTCAAACAGAACTCAATATCAACTGAGGGCTGTTTTTATAACAGCCCCCAAAAACATTTGCATTATTTTTTATCAGTCAGCCGCCGGTGTAACTATGATAAGCGTAGCCACAAACGCGCCGTTTGTCGTGGTTCCACGGCACTCTATCGTGTCGCCCACGTCTATGCTGCTCATCTTGAGCGAGCCGCCCTTTTCGTCTATAAATGTTGTCGACGAGTCACGGCAGAATATCGTCACAGGGATATCGCTCGATTCGCTCACTACCGATATGAATCCATACGATGAATTCACCGCGCTTACCGTTCCGTAAACGCGTCCCGTTGTCGTTATCGTGGATGTTGAGCACTTGATACGCGTTACAGCATCCGACTGCACCGTAAGCACCATGCTGTCGCCCACACGGAAATCATAGAGCGAGCCCTCTTCCTCATTTATCGTGATCACGCAGTCCTGCGGGATCTGGTATGTGGAATCCTTGCCCTCCGATGTTATGGTTATGGACGGCTGATCAGCGATCGTGACAGATTTCAGCACGCCCGAGACTGTTGTCGTAGAAGCCGTGGCCTCGATCTCGACTATCTCGCCGTACTCTATCGTAAGCGTTACTTTGTCGCCGACATATACCGATGCCATATCCGATGTCTGGCTGTTCTTTGTAACTCTGACATCATCGCTCACAGGATATGTCATTCCGTCATATTCCTCATTCGCCGAGCTTATTGTCATCGTAAGATCGGTATCCCCGATATCTATAGCGGATACTGTCGCATTCGAGATTGTCGTCTCTTTTTCCTCGCCTCTTATCGACTGTACCTTTCCGTCCGAGACCTCAAGGACTATCGAATCACCGCTCTGCAAACTGCGTATCGTTGCCGGCGAGCCCTGATATGTTATCGGCACGTCCTCTATACATGTGTATGTGGAGGTGGTCGATGAGCCGTTTACTCTGACCTTGAGCTGGATTATGCCGCCCACTGTGCTGTAGCCGCTGTATATCGCCGTTATCTCCTCGTCGGACTCATCCGAAAGAGCGTCAAGCGATACAAGCTCTCCCGCGGAGTACTGAGCAACAGCAGCGACATTCTGCGGTATATCCTCAAACTGTGATATCTCGCCTCTTATGTAAAAACTGATGTCATTCGTCACATCGATCACAGCTTCTTCCGAATCGCTGCCCATGAGCGTGAGCGTGGACGCGTCCGTATCAACTTCCGTCACGCGCACCTTGTCGAACGTATAGTCGCACAGCTCTGCCGTTCTCGCGAGCATGACCGCTATCTGCGCTCTTGTAACGGTGCCGTTCGGTGAGAACGAGCCGTCATCCATACCGTTCATTATGCCCTCGTTTGTGACATATTCCACATACGGAAGTATATTGGACGGTATCGAGCGCGAATCCGTATAGTCAAGCGACACCGCCGAGGACGAAGAAAGCTCTTTCTCGCCGCCCATCGCCTTGGTTATGATAACAGCCGCCTCGCCTCTCGTCATAGGCTGGTTTTTCGTCTGACCCGTTATATACGTTGTGAGGTCCGCGTTTGTAAACGCGCCCTTATACATCAAAAACGCAAGCTCATCGCTTCCCCACGAAAGTCCGCATGAGGACAGCGCGGTGTCATACTGTGAGTGCGCAAGCTCTAAAAGATCGGCATTCGCCTCGTCGCTGCTTCCCATAACGCGCGCGAACAGAGCTATACCCTCAAGCTTTGTGACCTGATTATCAGGTCTGTATGTATTATCCTCATATCCGTTAACATATCCCGCCTCGTACATCTCCTCTATCTGCGGAGCGCACCAGTTATATCTCGATTCCGATATATCCGTAAACGAATAGTCAGCGGCAAAAGCCGTAACGGAAACGCACATTCCCGCTGCCAGCGCCGTAAGAGTTGCCAAAGTTTTTTTCATGATCATCTTCCTTCCCGCACCATTGCCGCGGGCATCGGAACGCGTCCCCGCCCGGCATGGATGCTTGCATATTTACCTCATTATCCCATCCAGTCATAGACTGTATTTATTTCAGCATTGATACAACACGTATAACGCAGATCTTTTTCTTTTGTCGTGCTCATTATCTATTATATCATACTTTTTCGCCTATATCAAGATTTTTTTTATAAATTTTGATATACATGCTCTATGTTCCTAATGTGACGGACCGAGCAATTATACGCGGTCGCCGTATCCTAAGCAGCTGTTACAAAAAAAGGACTGCGTTAAACAGTCCCACATATATGGCGAGTATGGTTTTAGTTATGCGTGCTTGAGATGTTTTACGTCCGCTTCAAGCAAGTTAAGTCTTATCTCAGTCAATTCTTGTTTTGCGCGAACATTTTCAACAACTTTTTGAATGTCGTTTAATTTGTCAACTTGTAATTGGTGTCCTTCCGCAATGATTTTGATATTCCTGTTTATCTCATTCTCGATCAGTCCGCGCAGATCATGGACTTCACCGCGCAAACCGCAGACTTCACCTCTCAAATCGCAGACTTCGCCGCGCAAGCCGTTGACATCCGCTTGCATACCGTCAACCTTGTTTTGTAAACCGTTGATATCGTCACTGTTTTTGTCCACCTTTGCATTGATGGCTTTTAACTCTTTTAACACCAATTCAAACATTTCTCTTGTTTCATTATCCATTCTACCGCCTCCCTTCATATAGTATTCCGCAAGTATATTATATCACATTCAAGCTCTGAATGCAAGATATATACTAATCAAAAGATACATCATTTGCAGCCCCACTCATTTTTTAACGGCAAAATGGTGTTATCATGAAAACATTCAAAAAAATACTCTTTATATAAATAGTTGCGGTCATTTCTCCGGGCACAAAACCCATGATCACAGTAACGATATACTCACACCATGTGATCATATCAAATGGCCTAAATAAATATGGATCAATCTGCCAAATTTAACGCAATGAGCACGATTAAAAATGCCAACATTGAAATAATATATAAACTTCCCAGTATTCTGTTTATGAGTAACTCACGCGGAGTTCTAATACCTAAACGTCTTGTTTGCATTTTCCCAAGTTTCCAGTAATATTTATTAATATCTTCGTCTCTGAGCTTCAGCATTTCGTTGAGAAATGACATACCATGTGGCGCTAACTTAGCTATTTCATCTATTTCCCCTTGGCTAACATCAAGGATAGACAATTCTCTCCCACAATATTTGCATTTTTTAACAGGGCGAAGAGGTGTTAGAGCATAGTGAGGGAAACAACGTCCGTCTTTATAGAATATTACGCCGTTTATCCAGTCAAGCTTAATGCACCAATCGCATCTTGCCACATGGCTAAGACCATATTTAAAAAAGTAGTCAACATCTGGGTGTGACAACCATTTGTTGAGTTGTTTTTTAAATGTTGTTGGGTCTGTTTCTTTTAGTGCCGCCATTCTTTCAAGCTCGCTTACATTCCAATCAGTTGCACGCATTATTACATTTTTTTCATATCCATCTATATTTAAACAACGCATCGTACTGCCACAATGACGGCATTTGTGTGTTGTTGTGGATTCAAAAAAATACGTCGGAAAAAAACCGTGATAGGAATTTTCTTTTGCTGTAACACATCTAGGACAATATTCTGTATGGGGTCTGTACGTTTTATTTGGATCATACTTTCGTGCCATTTCATCGACCTTCTTTCTCGTTTCATGATACCATATCGGTATGGATCTCACAATGATATTTTGATATGATCATAGCTTTATTATATAAAAGTCAATAATTTGTGACATATTCCAAAGAGGATATAATTTAACATTGTCCCGAGCTGCATGTCACTCTTCACTGCGCTTTTCGCGCAATAAATTGATCACAGCGGATAATCCCATGAGCTGAAGCCCCGCCACAACGCTGCCGAATTTTATCACTATTCCATAGACAAAACCCAGACCCGCGCCGATACGATAACTGTCCGCGCAATTCGCAAAAACAACGACCGCCGCGACACAACTTATGACCATTGTGATCATCCGTTATCCGCTACTTTTCTGTTCATGATGATTCTCCTATTCATCTCATTTGTTGTTTTCATTTATCTCGTTTCGGGCATACCCGTATTATGGCTGAGCGGTATTTTTGAGACTGTTCTTTATATGTCTGACAAAGGCTTTTGTCGCAGGAACGAACTCCTGATCTTTTTTCCATATAAAGGCTGTTCTTGTCTCAAGAACGGGTTCAAGCGGTATAAACACAAGATCACTATATGAACAGTCAAGCTTTATTCCAACAACAGCTCCTATCCCCTTTTCCGCCAGCAAAGCCTGATTATACAGAAGGGTCCCCTTTGACACCACATCGATCCGGTCCGAATAAGTGCCTAACCATTTGTTTATAGCGCTTTGTCTAAACTCGCTCATCGGCATGATAAGCGGGATATTTACCAGAGCTTCAGGAGTGATGGATTCAGACTCCGCCAACCTATGATCTCTTCGTATCCATATGCCCCACTCCTCCTTCATTGGCACTGAAATAAAATCATATTTCCGAATATCCACAGGCTCCGCCACCAGACCAATATCCAAAAGCCCTCTGTCTATGCGTTCCCTGATATTATCTGAATTGCCGCTGTAGATGCTGTAATGCACCAAAGGATGCTTTTCCCTGAATGACGCAATAAGTTCCGCCAATATCTGCGTGGATATGTACTCTCCGCTGCCTACAGCTACATCGCCGGACAGCTCATTCGTCTTATTGAAAAAATCCTGTTTAGTCTTATCCGCAAGCGTCAATATTTCCTGCGCGCGTCGTTTTAGTACCATACCGTCGGCTGTGAGCGCTATATTATGCTTTTTTCGTTCAAAAAGTTTGACACCCAGCTCTTCCTCAAGCTGCATAAGCTGTCTTGACACAGTCGGCTGCGTTACATGAAGGATATTCGCCGCTTTTGTAATATTTTCTTCGCGCGCAGCTACCAAAAAATAATTCAGCACACGCAATTCCATAAAATACACCTCATCTTTCATACTGAAATATCATTATACACATGTTATTTGAACATATCTTATAAAACATTTTAGCTGTACCGCCATTGCGGTTACATCACGATCATATTACCGCCATATCCGAATTTTCTTCTTTATCACATAAATTTTAAAAAAAACACTTGACAAATGCTTTGATCTATGGTATTATTATTTTGTTAAGTGATGCGGGAGTGGCTCAGTGGTAGAGCGTCACCTTGCCAAGGTGAACGTCGCGAGTTCGAATCTCGTCTTCCGCTCCAATCAAAACACTTTGCAGTTGCGAAGTGTTTTTTTTTATCAGATCGCTTCTAAAAATTCATTAAATTTTTTTTGCGAATTTTATTGACAGATCCGTGTAAATATGATATAATATAGATGTTATGCGGGAGTGGCTCAATGGTAGAGCGTCACCTTCCCAAGGTGAACGTTGCGAGTTCGAATCTCGTCTTCCGCTCCAGAAAGCGTTTTGTAATTTGCAAAGCGCTTTTTTTTAATCAAAAAGCGCTCTGCAATATTGCGGCACACTTACTAAATGATCACATATCTATTACCATCTGCTTATACGGGAGATCAGCAAATCCCCAATGACGGTAAGCCGCTATCGCGCTTTCATTGTCCGGCATTACTTCAAGCCGGAATCTCTTTGCATATCTATACTCATTCTTTACAAACTCAAAAAAACTCGATGCGATACCTTGTCCGCGGTATTCGCTTTTTACGAAGAGGTCGATGAGCATTACGCAAATCCCGCCTATTTCCGATTCATAATACTCTGATATATATGAGTATCCCGCCGCTTTTCCGTTTTCATCTATAAACACATATCCGTTGAACGTCTTAAGATCAGATATTGCGGTGTCAAATACATTTATGAGTTTTTCTTCATCAGCCGGATGCGATACGGCGTCCGATGAATAAAACTCCGAAGACATATCAAGCACATCCGCTCTATCCTTTTCTGTCATTCTTCTTATATCCATTATACCTCTCCTTAAAAATAATGCGATCGATCCATTGTTTGATCGAGCGGGAGGCGGTCTGTGACCGCCGACCTCTCACACCGCCATGCTCACCCTTCGGTACACAGCGGTTCAATTAACTTAACAATGGCTCTTTTCTATGATTGATTAATTGTTCTGCCCATCGGTCCTTCCTGCTTTCACAGTCTGTCCTCACTACTATGGCTTCTGCTGGCTTCTCACAGTTCGTTGTTACTCGGTTTTTGCCGCTGTCGGGCAAACATCCAAAAGGCAGTCTATATAAGACCGCCTTTTATTTATCTGATATAAACATGTCATCCGCCTATCTGGCAGATAAGACCTGATTTTTTTGCTTCCCTGAGAAGCATCTCCATATACTCCTTGCTCATCGGTTCTATATCACGCATTTTATACTCACGGCCGAGACCTTCATATTTGCCTTGTCCCAAGCGATGATACGGAAGAAGATGCAAATGCTTAACGCCCGGCAGCGACGCGGCAAACTCTGCGATATCTCTGATCTCCTCAGGCGTATTATTAAAGGTCGGTATCACCGGCACTCTTATTGTGAGATCAATGCCCGATCGCGCGAATTTATGCGCATTCTCATGTATCAGCTCATTGGGAACTCCCGTATATTCCTTATGCTTTGCGCTGTCCATATGCTTGATATCCATAAGGACATGATCGAGATACGGCAAATATTTCTCAATGATCTCCCATTTCTGAAAACCGGTCGTCTCTATCGCCGTATTGTAGCCGAGATCATGACACGCGTGCAGAAGATGCGGCGCAAAATCAGGCTGCATAAGACATTCTCCGCCCGAAAGCGTAACTCCGCCACCGCTGCGCCTGTAGTAGAATTCATCAGTAATAAGCCGCGGGAGAAGCTCTTCCACGGTTATATCTTCACCCTCCGTTTTCGGCTTACCGTCTACCATCATGGTTTCTATCTCTCTTCGCTGTCCCTCCGGATTGCAGCACCAACGGCACCTCAACGGGCATCCCTTGAGAAATACTATCGTCCTTATACCCGGACCGTCATGAATCGAGTAACGCTGTATATCAAATATGCGTCCGCGCGCTTTTAAATAATCCATTGCCAATCCTTTCCTCTGTGATGTTTTTCATTCAAACAGGCTGCCGCGTTAACGCGGCAGTCTGTTTGATCTCTATGACCAACCCTTCAATGGTCATCAGAACACCTGTTCTGTCCTGTTTATGATATCATCCTGCAGAGACTTTGAAAGCGTTGTAAACAAAGCGCTGTAACCAGCGACACGAACAACGAGTGACTTATAATTCTCCGGATGTTTCTGAGCGTCAAGAAGCGTCTCGCGATCCACAACGTTGAACTGCATATGCATTCCCTTCTGATCGAAATATGCTCTGATATACGAAACAAAATTCTGTAATCCCGCAACGCCGCTCAAAGCGCTTGGATGGAACTTCTGATTGTAAAGCGTTCCGTTCGATGCTGTCGCGTGATCAAGCTTTGCGACGGAATTCGCCGCTGCGGTCGGTCCGTATATATCGTATCCGCTGCGCGGACCCACTCCGTCCGCGATAGGCGTGTTCGCATATCTTCCATCAGGCGTAGCGCCTGTCTGCTCGCCGAGCGGCACATTTGCAGATACAGGATAAAGCCCGGCCTGGAACATACCGCCTCTCGGATTCTTGTACTTTTCAAGCTCTTTAGTGTAGATGTATGCTACCTTTCTGGCAAACAAATCTACTTCCTCTATATCATTTCCATATTTCGGGACCGCGTCTATATCATCATGGAGCTTCTGGAACTTTGCCTTCTGCTCAGGAGTACATACGCCGTCTATAAACATCTTGAAAATCCCCGCAATGATATTTTCATCTACAGATTTCCCCTCTTTGACAAGATCTTTTACAACATCCTGTGTCGCAAGCTTTGCCGCCTTGGGGGTAAGACCATGACCGTAATTGAGCGCCATAGCCTCCTTGAAATCCTCAAGAGTGTACTTTTTCTGCTCGTAAACAAGCGTCTTTATAGCATAAAGACCATCAGTCATATTGGCTATGCCAAATCCCTGCGGACCGGTGAAATTGTAGTGCGCTCCGCCCTGCTCGATTGTCTTTCCCGCCGCTATGCAGTCATCGATAAGACATGACGCGAACGGAAGCGGACATCTTTCCGCGTGAGCAACATCTATCGCATTATTGGCATTTACCATCATGCGCACCTGATAGTCGGACTGTTTCTTGTAAGCGTCCATAAAATCATCAAACGTTCTGAACTCGGACAGATCTCCCGTCTCCACGCCTACAAGCTCGCCCTTGTCGTATCCGTTTGAAAATACGAGCTCAAGCGGTCTGCACATATTAAAGAATGCCGCGTCATGCCACCCATGAGTTTTACCGGGCGCCTGAGGCTCAACACATCCTATGATATTATATCCGCGCGCGTCCTCAAGCGTCACACCTCTTGACATAAGAGCAGGTATTATCACCTCATCATTATAGTACGCCGGCAATCCCACACCTGTTCTTGTCAGCTCTGCGCACTTGATCAAGAATTCATTGGGCGTACCGTTCCACACTCTCACCGAGAATGAAGGCGCCGGCAGTCTCGTGTGCATCGAGGCTTGTATACAGAGGAACGAAAGATCATTTGTCGCATCTCTGCCATCCTCAGTCTGACCGCCCGCGCAGAGATTCTGAAACAGGCTGTATCCCGCGAATCCCTCGGCTGAAGCGGCGTCACGAGCCTTATTAAGATCATTCAGCTTTATCCATATACAGTCAAGAAGCTCCTGCGCGAACTCACGCGTAAGAGTTCCCTCGTATATCCCTTTCTTGTAAAGCGGATACATATACTGATCAAATCTTCCCGGCGAGATGGAATGACCGCTCGACTCAAGCTGCAGCACCTGCTGTATGAACCAAAACGCCTGACACGCCTCATAGAAATCCTCCGCAGGGTTTTCCGGAACTCTCGCGCAGTTCTTTGCTATGCATAACAGCTCCTGTTTTCTTTCAGGATCAGAACACTTGCCCGCCATGTCCATAGCAAGCTCAGCATAACGGCGAGCGTAATTTATAACCGCCTCACATGATATCTTCATTGACTCAAGAAGCTCATGCTTTGTCGTATAATCAGCATCATACACATTCATTTGAGCGCGCTCTGCTTCTATCCTGGCGATAACACCTCTCAACCCTATATTTATGACCTCGTCATATTTTACCGTAAAATGACCGACACCGTTATAAAAATAGTTTCCCGGAGTAAACATATTGTGATCTACAGAATTTATTGCCTCCGGAGCCATGTAAGATGTTGCCAGCTCGCTTGTAGTCTTTCCTTTCCAATACGGAAAAACGCTTCTGAGCGCGGCTTTTGTTTCCTCAGATATGTAGAAAGGATCGGCCTCTCTTGTTGAGATCGTGTCAAATTCCGCTTCCAGCCACTCATATGAAAACTCAGGATACACCTGACAGCTTCTTGGCGATCTTGTAGACGATCCCACGATCAGCTCATTATTTCTTATAGTGATCGGTATATTATCCAGTATATGCTTAAACGCCAATGCGCGGCGCTTGACCATCGGCTGATCTTCCGTTGCCTTATAGCTCTCCGTTAGCAGGACCGCTCTGTCAGCCTCTACCTCCGGCATCTTCGCAAACAGATCATCCTTCAGCTTTTGGACACGTTCCGTCATTGGTATATCAGTTGTGTTGAACCTTTTCACAATTGCACCTCCACAAAGTAACGTTCTGCCTGTGAGAGAAAGCAGAGTTACCGTATTTTGCGTTAAACCCGATCGTGATATCTATATCTTGTTATCTGTTTAACTTTTCTCAATAATAATCCATGTTTATATTATAGCACACCAACTAAAATTTTTCAACAGTAAAAATCAAAAAATCATGTAAAATCAATATTATATATCTGATTTTTATACAAATGCGACAAAAAAACGTGTATCGCAGCGACACACGTTTCTGGAGCTGGTAATGGGACTCGAACCCGCGGCCTGCTCATTACGAATGAGCTGCTCTACCAACTGAGCTATACCAGCATATCATAAGCGAAAGGGGCACTGCCCTTTCGCTTGTATTCATTTATAAATCCCCTGCCCGCTCATCACTTGCTGAGCAATTCACGAGCTATAAGATTGATCTCTTTGCCGTCCGCTCTGCCTTTTGTTTTAGGCATCACCTCTGACATGATCTTGCCCATATCCCGCAGCTCTGAAGCGCCTGTCTTTTCGATCGCTTCTTTGACTATCGACACAAGCTCGTCATGAGTTAGCTGTTCGGGCAGATATTCCATCAAGATATCCATTTCTCGTTTTAACTGGGCTATGAGATCATCACGCCCGCTTTTTTCGTAATCCGGAAGCGAGTCTCTGCGTTGCTTTAACTGCTTTGCAATTACGTCTAAAACACCTTCATCATCAAGTGTGATC
>CAJFNT010000171.1 GCA_904395315.1 uncultured Clostridia bacterium | reverse complement strand
GAGGTTGAAACAACGGAGTTCAAATGGGTAGGATGGGTGCAGAACGGAGTGGCATATTCACTTTCGGGGCATGACATTGACCTTACAACAGATGACCTTTGCGCTATGGCAGAGGAGTATATAGACAACAACATGCAGTGAGCATAATGCAAGACGGCAGGAAGGTCATATCCTTCCCGCCGTCTTTATCTATTTGGAATAAAGCAATGAATTTAGCAAATTTATCAGCCGATCAAATCGAGCAGCTGAGCGACATTTTTCTTGCCGAAAACCACCTTTGAATCGTTTATCACAAGGCATGGGACGCTCATAACGTTATAGCGCTCCCTGAGCTCCGGAAACCTGTTTATGTCGTAGACCTCAGCAGTCACGTTGCCGTTCATCGAGGCTATCTTCTGCGCCGAGGTGACAAGCTCAGGGCACATTGTGCAGGAGAGCGATACGAGCACCTTCATATCAAGCTTTTCGGATATATCACGTATCCTTTGCTCAAAGGCAGTATCGATAGCCTGTCCATGTCCTGCGGCGTTGTAGAGCCCCAGCACAAACGAGGTGAACTCGTGTCCGCCCGGGACGCCGTGGAAGGCAAGCCCCGTGTAGCTTCTGTCCTTGTATATCCTGACGCAGGGAGCATCGCCTGACGCGCTGTCCTTTTCGGCTGACAGCTTGTCGGTGAGCGCCGAAAGCTCGTTCATATAAGCTTCAAGCTCGCGCGAGACCTCCGAGCCGTCAAGCGAAAGCTTCAGTGTCAGAGGGCTTTCCATGCGGCTGAAAACGGCTTCAAGCTGAGCCTTCATGTCATCTGTAAGCAAGGCGCCGGAGCTTTCCTCCACATTCGTCTGCTTTTCGCTTTTCACGGCTGTCTGCGGCTTTACCGGCGTTTTGCCCGTACGCTTCTGCATTTCCGAGGCGTACCGCTCGAGCTCGGTCGCGGCAAGCGCGCCGTCTCCTACAGCCGTTACTACCTGTCTGAGATTTTTCTGACACACGTCGCCCGCGGCATATATACCTTCTGCGCTCGTGCTTTTGTCGGGAGCAGTTACGATATATCCGTATTTGTCAAGCTCAACGATATCCTTAACAAGCTCCGTTGCCGGCTCATAGCCCGCAAATACGAATACGCCGAAGGCGGAGCCTTCCGGAGCGTTGTATTCAAAGTCTTCTCCGGTCTCAGTGTTGTGAGCCTTAAGGCTTTTAAGAGCGGTGTCTCCGGAAACGGAATCCACGATCATGTTCGTCATTATTGTTATATCCGGATTTTCGCGCGCCTTATCGGCAACGCTCTTGGCACATGTAAAGTCCGGCTCACGTATAAGGACAGTGACGTGTCGAGCGTATTTTGTAAGGAAAACGCTTTCCTCTGCGGCTGCGAATCCGCCGCCTACAACAAAAACATCCTTTCCGGTAAAGAATTCGCCGTCGCATGTCGCACAGTATGCAACGCCGCGTCCCTTAAACTCTTCCTCTCCGTCAAAGCCTACGGTGCGCGGATGCGCGCCTGTGGCTATAAGTATGCCGAAGCAGTCGAGCGTGCCTCTGTCTGTTTTCACGGATTTGATGTTTCCGCTGTTATCTATTTCCTTGACCTCTGCCGATAAAAACTCCGCGCCGAAGCTCTCCGCCTGCCTGCGCATCGTTTCCGTGAGCTCCGCGCCGCTTGCGCTCATCACGCCGGGGTAGTTGACGACCTCGGAGGTTATCGTTATCTGCCCGCCGAAGCGTTCTTTCTCGACAACGAGTACTCTGTAGCGCGCCCGCGCAAGGTACAGCGCGGCGGTCAGTCCTGCGGGACCGCCGCCTATCACTATAACATCGTAGAGGATGTTTGAAGATGTCTTATCCATAATTACAGCTGCCCAACAAGATCGAGACTTGGCTTAAGCGTATCCGCACCGGGCTGCCATTTTGCAGGGCATACCTCATCGCCGTGCTCTGCAACGAAGCGGCTTGCCTGAACACGTCTGAAAAGCTCTTCGGCGTTTCTGCCCACATTGCCGGCTGTGACCTCATACGCAACTATTTTTCCCTCGGGATTCACTATAAAGCTGCCTCGCTCCGCCATTCCGTCGGATTCTATATAGACCTCGAAATCCTTAGCGAGCACATGAGTAGGATCGGCAAGCATGGGGTACTGTATTTTCTTTATCCTGTCCGAAGCATCGTGCCATGCCTTATGGACAAAGTGTGAGTCGCAGGAGACAGCGTATATCTCGCAGTCTTCTTTTTTGAAATCCTCGTACTTGTCCGCGAGGTCCTCAAGCTCCGTCGGACATACGAATGTGAAGTCCGCCGGATAGAAGAAAAACACGCTCCATTTTCCGAGTATATCGTTTTTTGTAACGGTTTTAAATTCGTTGTTATGGTAAGCCTGTACCGAAAAATCTCTTACCTCTTTGTTTATCAATGACATAGAAATACACCTCCGTAATTAATTGGTTAGCTACATCTAACTATTATTAGCATTGTATCATAAATAAACCGACATGTCAAGCACAAAACAAACATTTTTGTATTATTTTCTGATACGGTTTTAATTATAGTATTATCATTCTTAAAGTGTTTAATGCGTAATTAATAAGCGGTTGATTTTTGCAGTTGTATTTGGTATAATGTATCAGCGGATGTGAATACATTTAAATAAAATAAATTTTAGGAGTTTACGATCATGGGAATTACATATATAAACGAACATAATTATACGCCTGAGGATCTTGAGAAGCTGTTTTTATCGGTGGATTGGGAGTCGGGGAGATACCCGCAAAAGCTTGCCGAGGCATTAAGGAACTATGAGACGGTGATCGCCGCATGGGACGGCAAAAGGCTTGTGGGAATGCTTTGCGCGATGGATGACGGAGTAATGACGGCGTATGTGCATTATCTTCTGGTGGATCCGAGGTATCAGGGCAAAGGGATAGGGAGAAAGCTCATAGAGCTTGCAAAAGAGAAATACAAGGGGTATATGAAGATAGTTCTCGCGGCATATAACGACGCCGTGGATTTTTACGTATCCTGCGGATTTAAGACAGACGAGGGCGAAACGCCGATGTATTTTGCGGAGCTGTAAAAAATCAGCCAAGCATGTCATTACGACATATTTGATAGATCGAGATCATCGCTACAATTGTAGTTATTATAGCCCAAAAGTCGGATATTAAAACGAGCGACATTCATTGAATTCGAAAAAAATATTGCAAATCATATATGAATGTAATATAATTAAAGGAGCTTGATGCGGATATGCTCGTGCATCGCAAGGAATACCCTCAGATTCCGCCCAAGGTGTGACAGAGCGGAGGTGTTACCGCATATCGATGCATATGATTTCATCGAGTGGTATACGTGATATATCGCACGGACTGCCGTCTTTTTTCTGAACTGTAAGAGCAAGTTCTTTTACAGTGCTTTGGAATATGCTTACCAGCATCTTTGTACGGCGTTTATAACTAACGGCGCTGAGCATATCCCTTACGGTAAGCTCGGCAGATCATTTGTACGAATATAAAATACGGAGCTTTATCAGTCTGAAATACGCTCCGAACCGGTCCGACAGGGCTTCACTGTCATTAGTAACGGGCAGACCAAGGTCCTGCTTTATCTTTGAAACATCGCTCATTACCGAAGGGTCGGTTTCCATGGCGATGATATCGTCAGCAACGGCGGTTCTGAATGCGGCAAAGCGCTCATGATAGGGAGGCATTATTTCATTTCTGTGATTTTCAAAGAAATCTTCCATAACAAAATTCCGGCGGCTGCGCGGTATATCGTCAGCAATAAAATAGGCGGCAATATCACACGGTGAAAACTTATATCTTACATAAAAATTCATTTATCGCTCTTTCTCATATTGCAGGTACGGCAGAGTACCTGCAAATTTTCCGGGACAGTCCTTCCGCCCTTTGCCATCGGCACTATGTGATCTATTTGCAGGTACCGGCGCGTATCAAACGTTCTGCCGCAGCAAGCGCATACGTATTTCCCGTTTTCGTTTTTTGCTGTTTTGAATATCCTTTCTCTGAGTGATATACCGTACCGAGGATACCGTTCTATTATGGTCTGAAGCGGGTATTCCTCAAGATCGCGTTTCTCTGTTTCGCTCGCGGGCAGAGATGATGCGACCTCGATATATCCGTCCAGCTTATCACATTCAAGCTCTATCATTTTCTTGAAATAGTATATTTTGGAGTAATATATCCTGAATATGCTTCCGTCTTCATTCCATAGCCTGTCTATATAATTTCTTACCTCTGAGGGACGCATATCGTCATCGTGTATTTTTTTCGCTATGTCCGTGATATCGAGCCGTTTCCGGTCGAGCTCATCAAGCGGTATGAACAGCGGTTCAACGGCTTTTTGAGCAAAGAATACGAGCAGATGACGTAAAAAGTCAGATTATAAGATTGTGGTTGAAAGATGTTGATATTTTTGTGGTGTTATGATATAATAAACACAATAGCGGTAACAAAGCCGTGAAACGGCTTTGTCTCGGATGTGTTTATTGTCTCGGTGTGAAGCAGTGCTAAATGCATTGCGCTTATGATATAATATTTACGGAAAAAGGATATCGGAAAGGATGGACTTCCTCCTGTGGAAAAACTGATAGATATCAGCAGCTATCCGGTAGTAAATGTGCTGGATCTGCTGCTTCAAGATAAATCGACAAAAAAGAATATCATCTGGGCGACCGATACTTATGAGGAGCTTGGCGAGGGATTTACCGATAAGGCGCAGCTGGATCCGGCCTCGCTTTTGATGCGGCCGGATCTTATCCGTCCGCGCATACAAAAATCCCGTGAGGCGCAGGCGCAGCGAACCAGGAAAAAGGCGGAGGTGTTCACTCCCGCGTGGCTTTGCAATAAAATGAACAACTATTGTGATGATGACTGGTTCGGCAGGAGCGGAGTCTTTAACACGGAAAATGATGACCGTACATGGACCGTGACGGAGGGAAAGATAGAATTTCCGAAAAAGAAAAAGTGGCAGCGCTATGTGGATTCGCGGCGGCTTGAGATAACCTGCGGCGAGGCACCGTACCTCGTTTCACGCTACGATGTATCGACCGGTGAACCGATAGTTCCGACTATACGCCGTATCGGGATGCTCGACAGAAAGCTCAGGGTCGTGAATGAAAATAACGATACGTATGAGGAATGGCTGAAGTGGACGGTACGCGCGTTTGAGGCATCGTACGGATATGAGTATCAGGGTGATAATGTCCTGCTCGCAAGGTGCAATCTGCTTTTGACATTTACCGATTATTACGAGGAACGCTGGGACAGGCAGCCGGATGTTAAGCTGCTGCAGCAGATGGCGCACAAGATATCATGGAATATCTGGCAGATGGACGGACTCAAAAATACCGTGCCGCTCGGCAAGCCGTATGAGGAGTACAGGCAAATAACGCTGTTCGATATGCTCGAGGATGGTTCCGGCAGCGGTGAAGATGAGCAGGAGGCTGTGCAGTGCAGGATATTTAACTGGAGAAGCAAATATTCTCTGACATTTATGGAAATAAAGGAGATGTGACTTATGGGAAAGAAGCTGTTTGATTATGTGATAGGAAATCCGCCTTATCAGGAGGAGACGAGAGACACGTCGGATAAACCCGTATATAATGTTTTTATGGATGCTGCATATGAAGTTGGCAGCAAGGTTGAGCTTATCACTCCGGCACGATTTTTGTTTGATGCAGGAAAGACTCCAAAGGCATGGAACAAAAAAATGTTGAATGATGTACATCTAAAAGTATTAAAATTCCAACAGGACAGCAGTAGAGTGTTTCCAAACACAGATATAAAAGGCGGAGTTTGTGTTACTTATCGTGATGAATTGAAAAATTATGGCTCTATTGGTGCTTATTCTTCTTTTCCAGAAATGAATTCTATTAAGAAAAAAGTGTGTTCAAACCACGACTTTTCCACTCTTGATAATGAGGTTATACCACAAAATCGTTGGAATTTAGAAGCTTTATATGAAGATTATCCCGATATGAAAAACATAATAGGCAGTGCAGGAAAAGAAAGAAGATTGACAACGTCTATTTTTTCAACAGTTAATATCTTTCATGAAAAAAAACAGGATGGTGATATACCAATTTTAGGTCTAATAAAAAATAAGCGCATTTATAGATATATTCCGAAGAGGTATATAGATTTAAATCATAAAAATCTGAATTTTTATAAAGTTATACTTCCTGCATCAAATGGCTCGGGGGCAGTTGGAGAAGTTTTATCTACACCGTTAATCGGCGAGCCGTTAATTGGCTATACACAATCATTTATTGGCATAGGTTCTTTTGAGACAAATGATGAAGCAGAGGCTTGTCTTAAATATATAAAGTCTAAGTTTGCACGAACAATGCTTGGGATATTAAAAATAACACAACATAATCATAAAGGTACATGGAAATACGTCCCCCTGCAAGACTTCACCCAAAACAGTGACATAGACTGGTCAAAGTCGATACACGAGATAGACCTCCAGCTCTATAAAAAGTACGGTCTGGACGAAAAAGAGATCGAATTTATCGAAACACATGTAAAGGAGATGGCATAATGGCAGCGATAAGGATAAATATAGCCACAAAAGTTGTTCCGCAGTGTTATGCCTATA
Organism: uncultured Clostridia bacterium; assembly: GCA_904395315.1. Classification (GTDB taxonomy): domain Bacteria; phylum Bacillota; class Clostridia; order UBA1381; family UBA1381; genus Ornithomonoglobus. The sequence goes on along the minus strand of CAJFNT010000171.1, from coordinate 1,663 downwards.
CAACTCCGGGTGTACCGGCACACGATGGCTGGACCAAGATAGGATTTACGGAGCGTGATGTGGAGACCCGCATAAAGGAGCAGACGCACACCGTCGGCGTTGCGCACAAGACGTGGTGGGCGCTGCGTGCCGCGTATCTGACAAAGCCGTACGGGACGTTTACGGATAAGGACTTTCACGCTTATTTGAAAAAGCTCGGTATCAAACGTGAATCGGGGACGGAATGGTTCCTCATAGAGCCTGATACCGCCAAAGAGCATTTTATTGAATACACGCAAAATCACGGCGTTGTGTCGGAAAAAGATACAGATGCGGTGATACCGTATAAGCTGCGCGACGAGCAGGCGGAAGCTGTGCAAAAAACGCTCGAGTATTTTAACAGCCATGAGGAGCCTGAATTTTTGTGGAATGCAAAGCCGCGGTTCGGGAAAACGCTTTCCGCCTATGACCTGTGTATGAAGCTCGGCGCAAAGAATATTCTCATCGTGACAAACCGTCCGGCTATCGCCAATTCATGGTATTCCGATTACGAGACCTTTTTCGGTCCGCAGTCAGGATATGTCTTTGTGAGCAATGTGGATGGGATAAAGGATAAAAAATACGTATACAGCCGTAAGGAATACGTTGAAAATCTTGCCGTTAATGCAAAGGGATGTATTGAATTTGTGAGCCTGCAGGACCTGAAGGGTTCTATCTATTTCGGCGGACATCACGATAAGCTCCATGAGCTCAGCAAGGAAAAGGGGTTGACTTGGGATATCCTTATAGTTGATGAGGCGCACGAGGGCGTTGATACATATAAAACGGATATGGCATTCGAACATATCCTCCGTAAGTGTACGCTGCATCTCTCGGGTACACCGTTTAAGGCGCTTGCGAACGACAAGTTTCCGGATGGCGCGATATATAACTGGACGTATGCCGATGAGCAGAAAAAGAAGCGCGACTGGGACGTATCGAGCGAGACGGAGAATCCGTATGCAAATCTGCCGCGTCTTTCGCTTTTTACGTATCAAATGTCGGATATCGTCCGAGACAGAGTAAAAAGGGGCATAGAGCTTGCGGATGACGATATTGAAGAATATGCTTTTGACCTGAACGAATTTTTCAAGACAAATGAATCGGGAAAGTTTGTGCATGACGCGGATGTGGATAAATTCCTCGATGCCATGACTCGGAACGAAAAGTTCCCGTTTTCCACTCCGGAGCTGCGCAATGAGCTGAAACATACCTTTTGGCTGCTGAACCGTGTGGCAAGCGCAAAGGCGCTTGCAAAGAAGCTGAAGCTCCATCCCGTGTTCAAGGACTATGAGATAGTTCTTGCCGCGGGAGACGGCAGACTGGATGACGATGACGAAAACGAGAAATCATTTGACAAGGTGAAAAAGGCTATTTTGGAGCATGACAAAACCATAACGCTCTCTGTAGGACAGCTGACAACAGGCGTGACTATACCCGAGTGGACGGCAGTCCTTATGTTGTCGAACATGGCAAGCCCCGCTCTTTATATGCAGGCGGCTTTCCGTGCTCAGAATCCATGTCTTTTCACCGACAGCGACGGTAATTCATACAGAAAGCAGAACGCGTATGTGTTTGATTTTGACCCTGCCCGTACTCTCACTATATTTGAGCAGTTCGCCAATGATCTGATACCCGAGACTTC
>CAJFNT010000170.1 GCA_904395315.1 uncultured Clostridia bacterium | reverse complement strand
GTGCCGATAACGGTGGAGCGGACGCAAAAAAAGTGGCGGATTTCCCGGCATACAATATAACAAGCGATCTCGCGAATGATAAGATGTACTTTATGAATGCGGATGAGCTTGTACGCAGCGGCGGATCACATATATATGTCTATGACGGAAAAGATATTACGGCTGTTTCTGACGGTGTGAAAGCGGTAGAGTTTGGATTTTGGTATGATCCGAAAACCAGCGAGCCTGATATGAGCAGACTTTGCTATATCACTCAGGACGAAATAGAAGCAGGCACGTATCATGTTCTTGATCCGGGCACAGGAAAGACAACAGTAGAGAGTTTTACAGAATACGTATACGAGCCGGAAAAAATACAGATATATGACGATATAAGCACAGATGATCTGGAAGTTTGGCGTGATTTGGATACACTAACGCTTTATATTGAATATAATGGCAGTAAAAAAGATCTTGGTCAGTCCACACCGGTATTCCGTGAAGGAAATTGGGTATATTACTGGAATACGACGAATGGTTCTTATGGCTGGGGCTCTTCAATGCCGATAAGAGTGATCGGAAATCACATGCATGAGGTACGGGCATATAACTATGTCACGGGTGAGGATGTGTTGGCCACCGATGATTATGATTTGTTTTGGCAGAGCGCTGACAACTTGTGCATATATGCCACGCCTATGCTTCAGTACAGAATTTTTGAGAACGGTAAGACGGTGTCTGTTTATCCTTGTAAAGGCATATCAAAATACGGAGAGGCCCGGTGTTTTGACAAATTCATAGATGTCGTGTGGCAGCCGGATTATTTGTATAAAATAGATACAGATGGAAATATTACCGCGGTCACCGATTGTGATACGGAGTATTGGCTGTATGTGCCGGAGGGTGAGGACAAACCTGAAATGCAGCAATGGGGGTGAGAATTTCTATGTGTTCCGAACGGAGCAGACAAGGCAAATTTTTCAGACTGACGTGTAACCGCGGCGGGGACAGCAAGTGTTTCCGCCGCGGTTTTTCATACTCGCAAGATCCGGTATTTTTTTGAGGCAATGTAAATATAATGTCTATATATTAAAAAGGATCGGGGAATTGTTATGTTTATAAGGCTTTCTCGGAAAACTTTAGCGGTATGCGCTGTCGCGGCAGCGGTAGCTGCGGGAGGTATATACGCGGTGTATTCACGCGGAACGCGCGCGGTAAATGTTGAAAACAGCTTGGAAGGCGGGATAATAAACTGGGTGGATTTCAATGTCTCTTACGAGGCGATGAAAGATGCGATGGAGGCGGATATCGAGTCTTACGGCACCGATACACATTGCTCATGGATAGATCTTCTCGCATATCTTGCAGCGAAGAACGGCAATGATTTTTCCGGATACAAAAGCTCTGAGATCGAGGAGATAACAGAGCGGCTTGACAGCGGTGAGAGCATGGCGGAGATCGCGGGTGATATGAAGTATTATAATTACTACCGTGAAGCGTTCTCGGCGGCGCTTGGCGGATTTATAGGCGAATATTCAGTGCAGGTCCCATCGGAGGATACCTCGGTGTGGGAAAAGAAGTACGGACTCAAGGTGTTTTGTCCGATAGCTGATGGGTTCGGTTTCGAGCACTACGACGATTTTGCAAATGCCCGCACATACGGCTATGCCAGACGGCATATGGGGCACGATCTTTTCGGAAGCATCGGAACGCCTGTGGTCGCGGTGGAGAGCGGTATAATAGAATGTGTAGGATGGAACAGATACGGCGGATGGAGGATCGGTATACGCAGCTTTGACAAAAAACGCTATTATTACTATGCGCATCTTCGCAAAGATCATCCGTATACGCCTATAGTAAAAGAGGGCGCTGAGGTCATGGCGGGAGATGTGATAGGGTATCTCGGTATGACGGGATACAGTGAGACGGAGAATGTGAACAATATAAATGTGCCGCATCTGCATATGGGCATAGAGCTTGTGTTCGACGAGTCGCAGAAAGAGAGTGATTCTGAGATATGGATAGATTGCTACGATATCGCGAAACTGCTCATGAACAACAGATGCGCAGTCAGCAAAAATGAGAATACCGGGGAGTATGAGCGTAAATATGGTTTCTATGAAAGGGTGCCGGAGAAATGATATATATAAGGCTGAAGCATATTATAATAACAACGGTTGCCGTGGCGGCGCTTTTGATCACAGCGGGTATATCACACAATTCGGTACAGACGCTTGCGCCTGAAAACAGCTCAAGCGTGAGAGTGCCTATACTGATGTATCACAGCATATTGAAGTATCCAGGAGGAGACAAATATACCGTTTCACTTACGGAGCTTGAGAATGATCTTCGCTATCTCAATGAAAGCGGTTACACTACCATAGTTTTCCGCGATCTTATCGATTACGTGTACGAAGGATCAAAGCTGCCCGAAAAACCGGTGATACTGACTTTTGACGACGGGTTTTATAATAACTATGTCTATGTGTATCCTATGCTCAAAGAACACGGCGCAAAGGCGGTGATCTCGATAGTCGGGGCGTATACGGATCTGTATACCGAGGAGCCGGATACAAATGCAAACTATTCGTATCTCTCATGGGATGCGGCGGCGGAGCTGGCGCGCTCGGGTGTGATAGAGATACAGAACCATACATACAATATGCACTCTGTGAAGGGTGACAGGCGGGGATGTCAAAGAAAAAACGGAGAGAGCGAGGAGGATTACCGCAGAGCGCTCACGGAGGATGTAGGCGCAATGCAGAAAAAGTGCGAGGAGCAGCTCGGCGAGGCGCCGGAGGTGTTTACATATCCGTTCGGACTGGTCAGTGAGGAATCCAAGGATATAATAAAGGATATAGGATTTAAAGCAAGTCTCTCATGCACCGAGGGAGTGAATGAGATATCACGTGATCCTGATGGATTGTATCTTCTCAAACGATGCATAAGGACTCCCGATAAAAGCGCGGAAAAGATACTGGAAGATCTTTGATCCGTACAGGGGGTCGTGTATCTTAAAATTTTCGGCGGCAAAAACTTGACATTTGCCGAAAAAGGTACTATAATTATATTGGTCATGTTTCAGTGACATCTGATGCGGTTTTTTCTATAGATGTATTTGCGCCGTTGTATTCAGAGCAGGAAACATGGCCGTTATTTTTTTGAAAAAGAGGTCAATTATGATTTTGGTAATAGCCGAAAAGCCGTCCCTCGGCAGGGATATAGCCGACGCGCTGCCCGGAGCGAGGGGAGCGGGTGACAGCAGGAGGTACATCGTAAAAGGCGAGTATGTTATCACATGGGTCTTCGGGCATATGCTGACACTTAAAGAGCCGGAGGATTATGATATAAAATATAAAAAGTGGTCGATCGGATCACTGCCGATATATTTCAAGGACTGGGGACTCAAGATAGGTCAAGACAGCGGAGGATTTGAGCCGAAGTCGGAGCGTGTCCGGCTTATAGGCGAGCTTTTGGAGAGATCCGATTCTGTTATACATGCGGGCGATCCGGATGAGGAGGGGCAGCTTTTGATAGACGAGCTGCTCGACTGGTTCGGGTATGACAGGCCTGTGATGCGGCTCGACACCGGCGACACGACACGCGGCGGACTTATAAAAGCGCTCGGCAGGATGAAAGACAACCGGCAATGCGTTAATGACGGAAGATCGGCATACGCGCGCTCTGTTGCTGATCTGATGGTCGGTGTGAATATGAGCCGCTTTTTTACATGCCTGAACAAGGGTGTGCTGCTGACGGTCGGACGTGTCCAGACTCCGACACTGGGTCTGGTCGTGGCGCGTGATATGCAGATAGAAGGACATATAAAGCAGAAATACTATGATGTATATATTGATCTTGATATATATGCCGGCAGTGAGACAGCGCGCATGAGGACGAAGCTGCGCAAAAAGAATACAAAAAAGGATGATGAACAGTCAACGATCATTAACAAGGATGACGCTGAGAAAACGCTCAGCGCTCTCATCGGCAGGGATTTTGACAATATAAAAATAGAGCGCAGGACCGTAAAGGAGCAGCCTCCTCTGCCGTTCAATCTCGTAAAGCTGCAGAGCTACTGTTCGTCGCATTTCGGTTATGATCCCAAGGATGTTATGGACATAACGCAGTCATTAAGAGAAAGACACAAGGCTATAACGTATAACCGTTCGGATTGTCAGTATCTTTCGGAAGAGCATTTCAAGGAAGCGCCGAAGACGATGGAGCAGGTCATAAAGAATATAAGCTACAGGCCAAGAGAGCTTGACATGAAGATACACTCGCGCTGTTTCAATGATAAGAACATAACAGCGCATTTCGCTATAATCCCTACGAACAATAAGGTGGATCTGACCGCGCTGAGCGAGCGCGAGAAAAATGTATATCTCGCCGTTTGTAAATACTATATGGCGCAGTTTTTGCCGCCGGCGGAAAAGGAGAGGACAAAGCTTACCGTCGATCTGAATGACGGAAACGAGCTTTACGCGCATACGGCAAAGGTGATAAAGCCGGGGTATCTTGAAATATTCAGGGATATAAAGCGAGAGGAGCCGACAGTGCTCTGCGGCATAGCTCCCGGAACATACAGTGGAAAGGCGGCAGACGGTAATGTCGAGGAAAAGGAGACAAAACCGCCGTCACGGTACACGAAAGCCACGCTGAACGAGGACATGACAAGGATCGCGAAATACGTGACAGATCTCGAGATCAAAAGGCTGCTGGAGCTTAAGGATAAGGATAAAAAAGGTGAAAACGGCTCGATCGGCACATCCGCGACAAGAAGTATGATCATTGACGGGCTTGTGGCGAAGGGATATCTTGAGGAATCAGGAAAAAGACTTATATCAACGCCGTTGGGAAGAGAGCTTTACAGGATATTGCCCGATGAGATAAAAAAGGCGGACATGACTGCGAGATGGTGGACGATACAGGAGGATATACGAGCGGGTTCGGGGACATGCGAGTCCCTTACGGAAAATGTGCTTGAAACGATACGGAACATAATTTCAAAAACCTATCCGCCCGTAGATCAGAATGTGATGACAAAGAACATAACAGAGCGTTTTCATGACGTGCTTGGAGCTTGTCCGCTTTGCGGCGGGAACGTTATAGAAGGCTCAAAAGGTTTTGGCTGCAGCAACTGGAAACCGCCGATCTCGTGCAAATTTGTTATATGGAAGACGAGACAGAGCGGTATGCTGAAGAATGTGAAAATAACGGCTCCGTCGGTAAAAAAGCTTCTTGCCGGCAAACCTGTAAGAATGAAAGGTCTCGTTTCAAACAGCGGGGAGAAATTCGACGCGGATATCATGCTGAAGGTCAATAAAGATGAAAAGTATCCGGTTCAGCTGACGTTCGCGCCGCCTCAGTCTCTCGGAAAATGCCCAAAATGCGGCGGAAACATAAAAGAATCGATGAAAGCGTATTCATGTGAGAGCGGCTGCGGATTCACTATATGGAAGAATCAATCCAAGGGAATGTTCCAAAAGACGAAGATAACTCCGCAGCTTGTAAAGAAATGGCTCGCTGGGGAGGAGACGGAGTGCAAAACACTCATTAATAAAAAAGGCGAGAAATTCACCGCGCTCGTCAAGCTGAAATATGATCCTGAGAGCGCGTTTGGAGGCGCGGAATTCGAGCTGCGTTTTGGAAAAGATAAATAATAGGTATAAAGGGACAGTTATTTCGGGCAGGCAAAACAGCCCGGCGCGACTGTCCTATTATTATTAAAAAAAGTATCCAAATGATATTGTTTTTTATCGAGATAAGACGAATTTCTTCGTTTCATATGTTATAATCATATAAAAAAACAGCATTCGTTCAAATCGTTCAAATGCGGCTGTGTGTACCGCGCCGGATCGGATGGCTTTTGTCTCGTTATCTTTATATTTGAGCGATAGGGCTGAAAGGAGGATACTTATGGAAATCGGAAAGAGGCTGAGAAAGATTATGACTGTTATATTATCCGCGAGCATGATAGCAGGTACGGCGCCGATTCTGCGGCTCACAGCGGAGGCCGGAGCGGAAAACACGGGCGCCTGGGGAGACCTTGGAAATGGGTATTACAATAATCCGGTGCTTCCGGCGGATTATTCCGATCCGGATATAATAAGAGTCGGCAGTGACTATTATCTTATAACATCGACATTCGTACAGTCACCAGGTATTACTGTACTGCATTCTACGGATCTGGTAAATTGGGAGATCATCGGCGGAGCGGTGAAAGATTTGACACAGATCAGCCCGGATCTCAATTATGATGTTATGAACAGTTACGGTCGGGGCATATGGGCGCCGTGTATCTCTTATAATTCCGCGCAGCAGCGGTTTTACATACATTTCGGAGATCCGGATCATGGGATGTACATGGTATACACTGACGATATCTACGGTGAATGGAGCGATGTATACGAGGTCGTTCTCCCGGACGGAAGCGGATTCGGCGATGGCTGGGATGACTGCGGCATGCTGTGGGACGATGACGGACAGGGTTATTTTGCTGCAACGCATTTTGCAGACGGCTATAAGGACTATATCTTCAAGATCGCTGATGACGGATACCATCTTGAAGACAACGGAGTCTTGGTGCATCAGACCGATGACGGACTTTATCAGGGCGGAGAGAGAAATCCTGAGGCCCTGAAGCTGTTCAAGAAAGATGGATCATATTACTTTTTCCATAACGGT
>CAJFNT010000169.1 GCA_904395315.1 uncultured Clostridia bacterium | reverse complement strand
GAATGTTTGGTACGCCATCGGGGGCTCGAACCCCGGACACCCTGATTAAGAGTCAGGTGCTCTACCAACTGAGCTAATAGCGCATATTCATTAGTGTTCATCAGCAAGCTTGTTACACTTTACCGCCTCAGCACAAGAAATATAATACCATATACGGATCGAAAAGTCAAGTGCTTTTTTTGAAAAAAATTTGATTTATAAATAATACACAACAAAACTCATAAATTATTGCGGAAATTAGACAAAATTAATACAAAACAAGATATTTTTGCAACCGAATGCCGCTGATCGATATCATGAAAGGATTCGGCGCTGTAGATATGACGGATATGAAGTGGGCAGATCTCGTAGCCATGTTTGACGGCGCGGATCTTTTGCGGTTATTTTGTGTTAATGCTTGACAACTAAAGTCGGTTGAGATATAATAATCATACAGGGTAAAAGCCGCTGATCGGCTTTTAGGATGATGTTTTTGATAACTGCCGCGCCCGCGGGCAGGGCGGCTTTGCCGAGGCGATTTTGCGGGCGGAAAGGAAATGATTCTAATGCAGCTTGGAATAAGAGCGCATGACTGCGCGGGAGATACCTTTGAGGAGCTCATAGGCAATATCCAGGCACAGGGGCTAAAGTGTATACAGCTTGCGCCCGGAAAGGCTATAAAGGAGTTCGTTACCGATAATTGCGCGATGACACCGGGAATGGCGCTCTACGTTAAGAGAGTCATGGCGAAGGCTGATATGGATGTCGCTGTGCTGGGGTGCTACTTGAACCTTGGAACGCCTGATCCCGAACAGCTCGCCGAGACGACAGCTATATACAAGTCTCACATCCGTTTTGCGAGCCTTTTGGGCTGCGGAGTGGTCGGGACCGAGACCGGCGCGGTGAATACGACATACAGCTACGAGGAGGCGAACGGCTCGGACGAGGCTCTTGAGATATTCATAGATCATTTGAGACCGGTCGTAGAGTACGCCGAGAAGCTCGGTGTAATAATAGGTCTTGAGTGCGTATGGAGACATATCGTGTGCGATGTAAGACGTATGAGAAGGGTGCTGGACGCGATAGACTCACCGAACCTCCAGGTAATATATGACCCGATAAACACGTTCAGAGACGGTGATAGTGTTGACCAGGAGACTATGATGAACGAGGCGTTCGAGCTTTTGGGCGACGACATAGCGGCGATACATATAAAGGATTTTGTGATAGAGGACGGAAAGATCGTGCCGGCGGAGATGGGCAAGGGTATATTCCGTTTTGATATACTTATGAAGTGGCTCAAGACGAAAAAACCGCTGATACATGTTCTTATGGAGGAGACGACTCCGGAGAATTCGGAAGCGGCAAGGGATTTTGTTCTGGAGCAGTACGCGAAGGCGTGATCTGTAAATAACCGCGCTGAAGCGCGTTAAATATTAAGGAGGATGTTTTTCAAATGGATATTCGTTATTCAGCAAACCAGAGAGATTTTAAACGTTATACGACCGATGAGACAAGGAATGAATTCCTTATCGAAAATTTGTATGTGCCTAATGAGGTAGTTGCAGTTTATTCGCACGTTGACAGAATGGTAACTCTCGGATGTATGCCAACGACCGAGGAAGTGCCGATCGACAAGGGCATTGATGTATGGGCAAACTTCGGTACAAGCTTTTTTCTTGAAAGACGTGAGATCGGTATCTTCAATATCGGCGGCGCGGGAGTCATAAAGGCTGACGGTGTGGAATACACGATGAATTACAAGGACTGCATCTACATAACGATGGGAACCAAAGAGGTCACATTCAAGAGTGTTGATCCTAACGCTCCGGCAAAATTCTATATGGTGAGCGCTCCGGCGCATAAGCCTTGCAAGACGACCTTCATCCCGATAGAAAAGGCTGCAAAGAGAAATGTGGGCGCTGTTGAGACGGCGAACAAGAGAGTCATAAATCAGTTCATCCATCCAGATGTGCTTGAGACATGCCAGCTTTCAATGGGCATGACTGTGTTGGAGCCGGGCAGTGTTTGGAATACAATGCCTGCTCATACGCATGAGCGCCGTATGGAGATCTATATGTACTTCGAAGTACCGGAGGACAATGTTGTATTCCATATGATGGGTGAGGGCAAAGAGACAAGACATATCGTTATGCAGAATGAGCAGGCGGTAATAAGCCCGTCATGGAGCATCCACTGCGGCTGCGGTACAAGCAATTACACGTTCATCTGGGCGATGGGCGGAGAGAACCAGGCATTCGACGATATGGACAATATCCCGACAACGGAGCTCAGATAATTACCCTGAATCAAAATAAGTAAAAATAAGAACACCCGGCTATGTCATGATCGAGCCGGGTGTTCCCGCTTTTGTGAGATGAAATTGTATATCAAAATGCAAGCGTTATCTTGATTCAAAGTTTAGGATTGTTGAGAGGGATTTTGTTGTAATGACAGGCGGCTTATGCTTTGGCAGAATTCCTGAGGTTTCGATCATCATTTCTTTCTGTATGTGAAAAGGAAACAACGGAGGGCTTTATGCGGGAAAGAATTTTAAAAGTATTAAAAGAGACAGATGGATATATATCGGGTGAAAAGATCAGCAGCATGCTCGGTATATCGCGCGCGGCGGTGTGGAAGCATATAAAGGCGCTGCGAGAAGAAGGATATGAGATACTTTCCGTGACCAATAAGGGCTACAGATTGAGCGCTGAGCCGGAAAATATTTCGGTTGACAGGATAAAAGATGCTCTTGACACGAAACGCATCGGACGGAATATCGTATATATGAGCAGGTTGGATTCCACTAATGAGGAGGCGAAGCGCCGTGCGGATATGTCTGACGGAACACTTTTTATAGCCGAGCGGCAGGAGTCAGGGAAAGGAAGACTGGGACGGCAATGGGAGTCGCCGCGCGGCGGCGGCATATGGATGTCTTTGCTTTTGAAACCGGATATGCCGCTAGGGAGTGTTTCTGAGATAACGCTTGCGGCTGGGCTTGCGGTGTGCCGTGCTGTGGGCTGCGGAGCTATGATAAAATGGCCTAATGATATAGTTGTAGGTTCAAGGAAGATCTGCGGGATACTTACAGAGATGTCGGCGGAGCCGGATACTGGTTCGATAAATTATGTAGTGTGTGGGATGGGGGTAAATGTAAATATTAAAAGCTTTCCGGAGGAGCTGCTGGTAAAGGCTACATCTCTTTTTATAGAAACGGGAGAAAAACATGATCGAGATATGATTGCGGCGCGTATCTTAAATGAGTTTGAGCCGGTGTATGAGTTGCTTTGTCGCAAAGGTTTTGGCGCGATAAGAGAGGAATACGCGAGAATGTGTATAACTTTGGACAAAGAAGTGCGTGTAATATACAGAAAAAATGAAACAACAGGCAGGGCTGTTGGAATAGACGAAAACGGAGCTCTTCTTGTGGATGCCAAGGAGGGTAGGATCTCGGTATCATCAGGTGAGGTAAGCGTGCGCGGGATGTACGGATATGTCTGAGCGTTATATGATTTATGAACACTTTGTGAATTATTAGCACTCTCGATGATTGAGTGCTAATTTTTTATTGACTTTTTGGAAATTCAATGCTATAATGGGTAATAGCAAAATACTTAAAAGTGTTTTGTTGTTTATTTTGGTAAAAATAGCAGGCCTTTCACAGGCATTGCGGATGTGTTATACTAAATGAAGAGGTGTTTTATTTATGGCAAAGGGTAATATATCGGTAGATTCAGAAAATCTATTCCCGATCATAAAAAAGTGGCTTTATTCTGATAAAGATATTTTTCTGCGTGAATTGGTCTCGAACGGCTGTGATGCTATAACAAAGCTTAAGACGGTCGCGCTTTCGGGCGAGACGGAGGGCGGAGATGATTACCGAGTTACAGTCACAGTTGATAAAAAGGCAAAAACTCTTACCGTAAGCGATAACGGTATAGGAATGACAGCCGAAGAGATAGATAAATATATAAACCAGATCGCATTCTCGGGCGCGGCTGAGTTTTTGGATAAATATAAGGATGAAAACGATGATTCATCACAGATCATAGGTCATTTTGGACTGGGTTTTTACAGCGCGTTCATGGTAGCCGACAGTGTGGAAATAAACTCGCTATCGTACAAGAACGGTTCGAGACCGGCAAAGTGGGTATGCGACGGAAGTATGGAGTTCGATATGAGCGAGGGTGCGCGCGGTGAACGGGGAACTGACATAATACTGCATATAGCTGGGGACAGTGAGGAATTCCTTGACGAGTTCAAGGTTCGTGAGATATTGAGAAAATACTGCGCGTTCCTGCCGGTAGAGATATATCTCGTGAATGCGGACGAGCCGGAGGCTGAGGATGAAAAAGATGAAAACGGTGAAAAGAAGGAAAAGCCGGAGCCGAAGCCTATAAACGACACGCATCCGCTATGGATGAAGAAACCGTCAGAGTGTACGGATGAGGAATATAAGGAATTCTATAGGAACGTTTTCATGGACTTTAACGAGCCGCTGTTCTGGATACATTTAAATGTTGATTATCCGTTCAACTTAAAGGGTATACTCTATTTCCCAAAGATAAATCATGAGTTCGCAGGGATAGAGGGACAGATAAAGCTGTATAACAATCAGGTGTTCGTGGCTGACAACGTGAAGGAGGTAATCCCTGAGTTCCTGATGCTCTTGAAGGGTGTTATAGACTGCCCGGATCTGCCGCTGAATGTATCGAGAAGCTTTTTGCAGAATGACGGTTATGTAAAGAAGATCTCGAATCATATAACGAGAAAAGTTGCGGATAAGCTCGTAAGTCTCTATAAGAATGATAAAGAGAATTATGAAAAATATTGGGAAGATATAAACATATTCGTAAAATATGGCTGCATCCGTGATGACAAGTTCTACGAAAAAGTAAAGGACGCAGTGATTTATAAGGATCTTGACGGAAAGTATATGACACTCGAGGAATACACCGGAGGCAAAGAAAAATCCGAAGTATACTATGTTTCAGACAGAAAGCAGCAGTCTCAGTATATAAATATGTTCAAGGAGCAGGGACTTAACGCTGTGGAGCTGCCGAGCATGATGGACACTCATTTTATCTCGTTCCTTGAAATGAAGGATTCGAACATAAAGTTCAAGCGTATCGATTCGGCTCTTTCGGATACGGCTGAGGAAGCTGATAAGGATGATGAGAAGAACAAGGCTGTGATCGAAATGTTCAAGAATGAGATTGGCGACGACAAGCTAAAGATAGAAGTCAGCAAACTCAAGAATAAGGATATACCCGCGGTAATACTTCTCAGCGAGGAATCGCGTCGTATGCAGGAGATGTATAAGAGCTATGGCCAGCAGTTCGCAGGTATGGCGGATATGTTCCATGATGAATTCACTCTTGTTATAAATACGGATAACAGTCTCATACAGCGATTGGACATGCTTGACGAGGAAACGAGGAAGCTTGTTATAGATCAGGTATATGATCTTGCGAAGATATCACAAAGCCCGCTTGATGCGGACCATATGAGCAGCTTTATCGCGCGCTCAAATAAACTGCTTGAAAAACTGTATTGATCGTTTGATCAATGAGGCAAGGAGACGGAAAAACTTATTCCGCCTCCTTTTTTAGGCAAATGCGCGAAAAATACTTCCCCGTGAAAACGTGAGGTTTATTAACGGTACTATACAAAACATACACGATAACATTCAAAAATTACTATTTTTACAACAGTCATACATTTTTTTAACACATTAATATAAAGTATTGATTTTTTTGACGGGTAGTGCTAAAATATCAATGCTGTTAAATATCAATGTTTATTTTTACGAGCGCCTGCTCGCATATTCATAAATAATAAAAAATATTTTAGGACCATGGCTCCGGTCGGTGTCACGGCGGTATATCGAAATGAAAATACATGGTGCTGATAACTTAAAAAGATACGAAGGGGGATACTTTTTTTATGTGCAGAAAATTATCGGTTATGGTAGCTGATGATAATGAGGAATATGCTCGGCAGTTAAGAGACTGTATCAATATGAGGGATGATATGGAGTGCTTGGGATACGCGCTTGACGGTGAAGAAGCACTTGAAATGGCGGCGCTTTTCAGACCGGATGCAGTTGTGCTGGACATGCTTATGCCGAGGCTTGATGGTATGGGTTTCATGCGGCGTCTTGGCAGTGTCGGCATTGTGGAAAAACCGATAATCATAGTGAATTCGATGTCAAAGCTGAAAAGTATGGTGGAGACTGCGGAGAAGGCGGGAGCTGACTATTTTACTGTAAAGCCGCAGCCGTTTTCTTCGATATGTGATACGATCGTGGATATTTACAGCGCTGACAGAAAGCCTGCGGAAACGGCAGAATCGCCTGATGACGATTGTCTTGAAATAGAAAGAGGAGTGGCAAAATTTCTTCGCGCCTTGGGTGTGCCTCCGAATCTGGACGGGTACAAATACATAAGAAGCGCGATAATACGAGCGTCGTCTGATATGAGTCTGCTTGAGCCAATCACTAAAAGGCTTTATCCGATCATTGCCGATGAATATAAGACCAGCGGATGCTGTGTGGAACGATCAATGAGACATGCGATAAAAGTATCGTGGCAGAGGGGAAACAGAAAGATGATGAATGATATATTTGGTTATACGGCGGATGATGATAAAAGACGCCCCACAAATTCTGAATATATCGCAATGGCTGCGGATGATTTCAGGCTGAGATTCAAATATGGTATGCTTAATTGAAAAACCGCGAAGAAACGATATGTTTCTCCGCGGCGTGTGCAATATCCCGCAGGTGCGGGATGTTTTTTTATCTTCTGGTTTTATTGTCGGAGTAGCGTGAAGTGGCTCCCTTTGAACGAGACCTGCTGAGCTCGTGACCGCTGTTTATCCTGTCTGTGTTAGCAAAACGCTCTTCATCTTCGAGACGTCTGCGCTGTTTTAGCTGTTGTATACGGCGTTTGCGGTCTCTGCGTCTTTTGCGCGAACGGGCAATGAAAGCGATTATTATAATAAGGATAACAGGTATAAATACGAGAGGATTTATTATTACCCCTATTATTATATTAAATATGTGCAGGATCATATTTTGTTCTACGTCATTCGCCGCGACAAGTGTTGCACTGCCTATCTCGGTGCCCCTGTAGTTATATGATATCGTGCCGAGCACCTGACCGCGGGTTATAGGCGCTGTCAGCTCGCTGTTAAGCTCTATTGAGCTCTGTACTTCAGAGGAAATGTCGTCACCTATTGGGATCAGCGCGCTTACTTCTTTGTCTACCGTGAGTGTAACGCGTTTGTCATCTTTCGCTTCAGCTACTTTTGAATCGTAAACGATGTTTCCGGGCGAAGCGAGGATCCCCGCCTGATAGTTATTGAACGCCATATCGAATAGACCTTGTGTTATTATATAGGAGTACGCGTTTTGACGCATGTCAAGGTCGTCACATTTGAGCACGACCGAGAGCAGGCTGATACCGTTATATTCCGCGGAAGCCACAAGACAATGCCCTGCAGCTTCCGTAGTGCCTGTTTTGATCCCTGTGCATGGCTCGTAAAGGTGATCGGACGAACGCGATGTGCTCAAAAACAGGTTGGTAGAAGGAAGATTTCTGTCAACCCCGTATTTGTTTGTCGGGGCTATATGGTATGAAGGCTGCTTTACAATGTTTCTGAATGTCTCGTTCTGCATACAGTATCTTGCGAGAGTGGCAAGATCGCGTGCGGTTGTGTAGTGATCTTCATTTTGCACTCCGCAGGCGTTCACGAAATGAGTGTTTGTCATACCAAGCTCCTGCGCTTTGGCATTCATCATGTCAACGAATGCATCAATAGATCCCGCAACTTGTATAGCTATTACGTTTGCAGCGTCATTAGCGCTGTAGACGAGCATTCCGTTCAAAAGATCCGTCATGGTCAGCTCCTCGCCTATCAATATTCCCATATGCGAGTCTTCAAGTGTGATATCTTTAAGGGCTTCATAGGTCGCTGTGGCGGTATCGTTCATTTTATCGCTTTCAAGAGCGAGTATTCCGGTCATCATTTTTGTTGTGCTTGCGGGGTAGAGACGTTCGTCTATGTTTTTTCCGTAAATGAGTCTTCCCGAGTTCATATCCATGAGCAGCGCCGCTTCCGCGTGCGATGTGTCCGGAACGGTGAGCGATTCATTTTCGATGTATTCTCCGGAAGACGCGGCGGAGCTGCCGTTGTCCTCACTGTACTGCGCTTCATCGCCCCCGGAAGTATCTTCGGAAGATGTCGCGGCGTTCTCTCCGGATACATCTTCAGACGCCGATGTCTCCTGTGTCTGCTGCGTGTTGTCTTCGGGCGCGGCGAATGACGCGCTGAAAGCCGAAAGAGAGATCACGGCAGCGGAAATAAGAGAAATAAATATTTTCTTTTTTGACATGTGCTGAGCCTCCGTTTTATTCATTTTTGTGATGACCGCAGCGATCCTCGGCCATCCGGTGTTTGTCATATATTTCTCTCGGCATCGGACTTCCGCGCACTGTATTCTTCTTTATACGCGCTTTTTAGGCAGAAAAAAATATCCGCCGCCGATGCTCGACTGATAAATACAAAATATCGCATTTTCTATTATACAGAAAACGTCATAAAATTTCAATACATACATAAGCTTTTTTTAAATTTTTTTTAAAATAACAAAAAAAATTCAAAAAAGGTATGGAAATTTATCAGCTTTATTGATATAATTATATAGTACCTTCGTGCGCCTTAAATTATGACGCTCAAACGGGCGGAGTTTTTTGGCATATGCGTATAGATGAGATTCACAGGTACCAGCCTTTTATATATCGGCAGGCGGCTGATGTCGGGCTGAGATCGGGAGAACAGGAGAGGGATTGACATAAATGAAGATATTGGTCGTTGAAGATGAAAAATTATTGGTAAAGGGAATAAAGTTTAATTTGGAGCAAGAGGGGTATCAGGTAATAACGGCGTTCGACGGTGAGGAGGCCGTGCATCTGGCACATGATGACAGCATAGATCTGATACTTCTTGATCTTATGCTGCCTAAAATGGATGGTTTTACGGTCTGCCGCACGATACGCGGATTTTCAAACGTGCCCATAATAATGCTGACGGCAAAAAGCGAGGATATA
Source organism: uncultured Clostridia bacterium (assembly GCA_904395315.1). Classification (GTDB taxonomy): domain Bacteria; phylum Bacillota; class Clostridia; order UBA1381; family UBA1381; genus Ornithomonoglobus. The sequence goes on along the minus strand of CAJFNT010000169.1, from coordinate 14,606 downwards.
GATAAGATACTTGGACTTGAATACGGCGCAGATGACTATATAACAAAGCCTTTCAATATACGTGAAGTGACCGCGAGGATAAAAGCGATACTGAGGCGCGTGAACCCCACGCCCAAAGGTGACAAGAGCAAAGTCCTCGTTTCGGGGGATATCACGCTCGATTATAATTTCAGACGCGCAATGATCGGAGACAGGACAGTAGAGCTTACAAGCAAGGAATTTGACTTGCTCGAGTTGTTTTTGAAGAATCCCGGAAAGGTGTACACGCGTGAGAATCTGCTCGATAGCGCTTGGGGGATAGGATATCCGAGCGAGGAAAGAACGATAGATGTGCATATGCGCCGTCTGAGGGAAAAGATAGAAGAGAATCCGGCTGAGCCGAAATATCTCAAGACAAAATGGGGGGTTGGATATTATTATAAAAAGGATTAAGAATATCGGGGCATTGTTTTCAAGACCGGTATTCGCCTCATGGAGAAAAAAGCTTCGTGACGCGACGCATACGATAAGGTTTGCGATGCTCGCAACATATATATGCGTCACTCTCGTAACGCTTATTCTGATGTGCGTATATATCATAAGTGTGCTGTCGGATAATCTTTATTCGGACAGGACCACAAGACTTTTTGCGAAGGCGAATATAATTTCGATGACTGCCGCAAATGTCTGGGATTCGGAAGACGAGAATGTTATGTATCAGCGTTTTGTGGATATTATGGAGCGTTCTCTTGCCGGAACGAGCATAAGGGGCGTTGTTACGAATACATCATACACGGTGCTGTATGACAGCAATAATGAAGCCGATATGGTCGGAAGAGTATTCATGCGCGACGTTTTAAAGCGGGCTGTGGACGGAGAGCAGGCGGAGTCTATGTTTGAATCCGACAGCGGGAAGACTGTGACCGTATCGGTCCCGGTCGAGCGGAACGGGGTCATAGTAGGCGGCGTATATCTGGCCGAGAACGTCTCGTCAATAAGCGATACGATAGACACGATAAAAACAAGTCTTATAATATTCAGCGCGCTTATAATACTTATAGTAGCGATGATGAGTATAGGTATAAGCTATATAATAATGCAGCCTATGGCGGATTTTATAGAGGTGGCTCACGCTATCTCAAAAGGAGATTTCAGCAAACGCGCTTCCGTGAAGGGAACGAGCGAGATGGCGCAGATGGGCAAAGCGTTGAATTATATGTGTGATGAGCTGAACGCGCTTGATGAAAAGCGAAAGAATTTTGTTTCGGATGTGTCACATGAGCTTAAGACACCTATGGCGGGTATAAAGCTTTTATGTGACAGCCTTATAGAAGCGGAGGATCCGGGTATGGATACGATACGCGAGTTCCTCGGAGATATGTCGGAGGAAATAGACAGGCTCACAAGACTGATAAACAGACTGCTGACGCTTTCGAGACTTGATGCGGGAGCGGGACTGAACGTTTCCAATGTGGATATCACGATGCTTGTAGGCGCGGTGATACGCAGCTTGAAGCAATTCTCGGCGGAAAAGAACATATCCATAGATCTCGATATAAAGATGGGGCAGGAGCGTGAGGTGACAGCCGACTATGATAAGCTGTACGAGGCGGTTTATAACGTGCTCGACAACGCGATAAAATATACACCTGAAAACGGGGCGGTGCATGTGCGCACCACCCGCGATAACGGGATGTGTATAATAGAGATAGAGGATAACGGTCCCGGTATACCGGATGATGAAAAGACAAAGATATTTGATAGATTTTACAGGCTTGATGATTCGCGCGCGCGTGATACCGGCGGGACCGGTCTCGGACTTGCGATCTCGAAAGAGGCGGTACAGCTGCACGGCGGAACGGTCGAGGTAAAAGATGCGCCCGAAGGCGGAAGCATTTTCAGGATCTCAATCCCGTTTGCCGCTGCCGAGCCGGTTTAACCAGAAGGTCGGGAGGACGATACTTAGAAACGGAGGCGGATATGATAAGCGGAAAAAAGATGATCTTGGCCGCTGCCGCTGTCGCGGCGGCAGTCGTTGCAGCGGCGGCTGTGATATTTTTCAATTATGATTTTTCATCGTATAAGACAGAGCTTGATATGTATTTCATAAATGAGGAAGGAACAGGGATAGTTTCCGAACGGCATAGTATACGCTATAAGGATGAATATGATCTCGCGTCTGAGATAATAGACGAGCTGAAATCCGGTCCGGATGATTCGAGGCTGGGAGAGCTGATGCCTAAGAATACCGAGATACAGCAGATGAGTTTTACTGACGAGGACAGTCTCGCGGTGGATTTTTCAAGCGCGTATCTGACGAGTGATCCGTCAAGAAACGTGCTGAATACTTATGCCGTGACAAAGTCCATATGCGCGTCGGGTGTGGTAAAGCGTGTCATGGTAACCGTGAACGGCGGCGAGATAACCGATCAGGACGGGAACAGGCTCGGCTATGTGAGCGGCGCCGATATAAATATTGAAGACGAGGAATATTCGAGCGAGATGCGTGATGTAGTACTGTATTTTGCAACGAGCACAGGCGACGCGCTCTCGCGTGAGAACAGGACCATAACAATAACTGATCAGCAGCCGATAGAGCAGTATATAATAAATGAGCTGATAAAAGGGACAAACAGCAGTGATATGCGTTCGATATTGTCAAAGGATACTGTGCTCGTCTCGGTGGATGTGGAGGATAATATATGTTATCTGAATTTTAGGTCCAATTTTTTGACGGAGAATTCAGGGGATGAGACACATGAGAAGCTTGTGATATATTCTATAGTAAATTCTCTCACGGAGCTGAATACTATAAGCAGGGTACAGTTCCTGATGGATGGAAAGCGTGTGGACTCGTTCGGCAATTTTGACATACACGGGTATGTGTCGCGTGATATGTCGATAATAGCCGGTGACTGAGATACCGGATATATGATGTGGTTGTATTATACTGAACAGATAAAAAGAGGGGAATGAACAGAATGCTCAACAGAGTGAATATTACGATAAATTCAAGGGTCTATACGATCGTTGCGAATGAGGATCCGGAGTATTTAAAAAGTCTCGGAGATTATGTTAACGGAAAGATAAAGATAGTGCTGAGCGAGGGGAACCATGTGATGGGCGAAAAGCCGCTTGTTCTTGCGGCGCTCAATATATGTGACGAGTATTTCAAGCTTATGAACAGAAACGAGCCGGAGGAGAAAGCCTCAAAGCTTTTGACAGAGAATAAGCGGCTTGAGAATGAGATAAAGGAGCTTGAGCGCGCCGAACAGGAAAGCGGAAACAGAGCGGCGGAGATCACGGAGGAGCTTAAGATAACTCAGAAAGTTCTGGAAGAGACTGAGGAAAAGATCAAATTTCTCGAAGGTCAGATCAAGCTGAAGGAGAACCAGATAAAGAAGCAGAAAAGCGAGTTTGCGATCCGTGAAAAAGAGCTTTTGGATATGCTCGAAAACAAATAAGGAGTCTTTATATATGGGCAGAAACAGTATGGAGCTGCTTGCCCCGGCGGGAGGGCCGGAGGCTTTGAAAGCGGCGGTGCAGTCCGGGGCAGACGCGGTCTATCTTGGCGCGGGCAGTTTCTCCGCGCGCGCTGGCGCGGAGAACTTTTCTTTTGAAGAGCTTGCCGAGGCGGTAAGATACTGTCACGTTTACGGAGTAAAGGTACACTGCGCGCTCAATACTCTTATAAAGGAACGGGAGCTGGAAGCTGCGGCAGAGACTGCCGCGGCTATATGCCGTGCAGGCGCGGACGCTATCATAATCCAGGACATAGGGCTGGCGCGCCATCTTCGTGAGATGCTGCCGGATATAGAGCTTCACGCAAGCACACAGATGACAGTCACTTCTATTGAGGGAGTAAGGGTCCTTGAGGAGGCGGGATTCGATAGGGTCGTGCTTGCGAGAGAGCTGTCGCTCGATGAGATCAAAAGGATAGCCGAAGCGGCGAGAGCCGAGATAGAGGTGTTCGTTCACGGTGCGATATGCATGTGTTATTCCGGTCAGTGTCTGATGTCGAGTATTTTGGGGGGCCGAAGCGGGAACCGAGGAAGATGTGCCCAGCCGTGCAGGCTCGGGTACACATTGCTGGAGGACGGAAAAGAGCGCGGCAGCGCTCATATATTGAGTCCAAAGGATATGGCTCTAATAAGGCATCTCAAGGAGCTGCGCGACGCAGGCGTCTCGTCTCTCAAGATCGAGGGAAGATTAAAAAGCGCTGAATATGTCAGCGCGGTCACCGGGATATACAGAAAATATCTCGATGATATCGATGCTGAAGTAACCAAAAAAGATATGGCAGAACTCAAATCGGCGTTTTCACGTTCCGGATTTACAGACGGGTATCTCACAGGACGGCTCGGGGCGGATATGATGTCTCACGACAATCCGGCAAATAACTCCGGGAGCGTATATACTGCCGAGGCGAAGGAGCGTGCGTCAGGCAAATATGTCAGAAAGATCCCTATCAACATATTTGCATCGTTAAGAGAAGGAGGACTGCTTTCGGTAACGGCATATGATGAAAGCGGGCTGTGTGTGAGCTGCGTCGGCAATGCGGTAGCCGAAAAAGCCTTGAAGAAGCCTCTTGACGCGGAGAGGCTGAAAGAACAGCTGCTCAAGCTCGGATCAACGCCGTTTGAAGCGGAGAGCGCCGAGGCGGAGATCGACGAGGGGATCACGGTGCCGGTAAAGGATATAAACGATACAAGGCGGCGGCTTTGCGCTGCGCTTGAAGATGAGCTGGCACGCCGGACGCCGGGAAGAGTAAAAGATATAGGCTTTTCTTATGACGCGCCCGCGGCGCCCTCAGCTGTGTATCTTACAGCTGAGGTCATGACTGAGGAGCAGGCGGAAGCGGTCCTGCGTTCGGGAGCGGTAAAGAGGCTCTATGCTCCGGCAGATATATGCGTTAAGCTTGGATGGTATCGCGGCGGAACGGAGATCGTGACAAAAACCACTGATATTTTCAGACCTGAAAAAATACACACGGAGCATGTATCAGTGTCCTCTCCGGCCGCGATGCGGTATTATGGTGAAAAAGCCGTGTACGGAGATTTCAGGCTGAACGTGTATAACTCCCGGACAGCGGCGGCGCTTGCCTGTCATGGGCTCAGGAGCATAACTCTTTCGCCTGAGCTGAATCTGCATGAGATAAGAGATATAACAGATCATTTTTCCGGAGCGGATGTGGAAGTGATAGGGTATGGGTATCTCCCTCTTATGATAATGAAGAACTGCCCCGTAAAAGCTATGGGGCATTGCGCAAAGCGCGGAGGATCTTTTTCTCTGCGTGACCGTGAGGGGTTGGAGTTCAAAGCTCTCTGCGGTGATGGCTGCAGGGCGGTGCTTTTGAATTCAAAGCCGGTCTACACGGCGGATATTATTGAAAAGATAGTAAATTCAAAAATTAATTGCGTGAGATTGAATTTTACTGTTGAAAATTCTGATAATTGTGGTAAAATAGTAAGTGCATACCGCGACGCGCTGGATGGAAAGAAAGCGGGGCCGATGAGGGAGAACACATTTACCCGAGGCCATTTCAGACGCGGTGTTTTATAGAATATGTTCATACAGACCGCGGATCGGATTTGTGAAAGGAATATAGATCGCTATGAGTGAGATAATACTTGCTTCGGCATCGCCGAGGAGAAAAGAGCTTTTAAAGAATATGGGGCTCGGATTCGAAGTAGTCGTATCCGATGCGGATGAGTCGGCGGTGCCGGCGGATGTGCCGCCTTATATATATGTTCAGGAGCTTGCGCTTATAAAAGCGGCGGCAGCGGCCAAAAAAGTGCTTTTAAGAAAAAATGCTCTGATAATTTCGGCGGATACCATAGTCGTGAATGAAGGCAGGATACTCGGTAAGCCGGCAGACACAGAAGAAGCTTTCTCTATGCTTAAAGGCCTTTCCGGCAAGACGCACAGCGTGTATACCGGATATTGTGTGATGAGCATAGAAAATGCCTATACCGTATGCGGAAGAGAGCGTACGGATGTCGAGTTCAAAGAGCTTATCGATGAGAAGATACGAGGATATATCTCGACCGGTGAGCCTATGGATAAGGCCGGCGCGTATGGTATACAGGGCAAGGGCTCAATGCTTATAAAGGGTATAAAAGGTGATTATTTCAATGTTGTAGGACTTCCGGTAAGCGCTCTTGCCGATACGCTTGAGCGGGATTTCGGATTTAAGCTTATTTAAAATTAACAGGTATGACGGAGGATAAAAATGGGAGTTTTTTCGAAGGATGTAGCGATAGATCTTGGCACGGCAAATACTATCGTCTATGTAAAAGGCAGGGGGATCGTCGTGCGTGAACCGTCGGTCGTTGCTATAGACCGTTACACAGGCAAAGTGGTAGCGGTGGGCAATGAGGCTAATGATATGATAGGCAGGACGCCGGATAACATTATAGCGGTGCGTCCGATGAAAGACGGCGTTATAGCGGATTTTGATATAACTCAGGAAATGATAAAATACTTTATACGCATGGCAAAGGTGGTAAATGTATTAAAACCGAGAGTTATAGTTTCTATACCGTCAGGGATAACGGAGGTAGAGCGCAGAGCCGTTGAGGAAGCCGTTATACAGGCGGGCGCGAAAGAGGTAGCGCTTATAGAAGAGCCGATGGCGGCTGCAATGGGCGCGGGACTTCCGGTTGACAAGGCCGAAGGCTCTATGGTCGTTGACATAGGCGGAGGAACGACAGAAGTGGCAGTGATATCGCTGGGCGGAATAGTTTCCTCACAGTCCATAAGGATCGCGGGAGACGCGCTTGACAGCGCTATAGTCAACTATTTGAAAAAAAATCTTGGGATAAACATAGGCGACAGGATGGCGGAAGAGATCAAGATAGCCGTGGGTTCAGCGTATGAGGATAATGAAGAGCGTGTGTATGATGTCAACGGAAGAGATGTCTCGACAGGACTTCCAAAGACGATACAGGTCCGCGAGGGGCAGATACGAGAGGCTATGTCGGAAAATATAGATGAAATGGTGGAAGCGATAAAAATGACTCTTGAGCATACTCCTCCTGAGCTTGCCGCCGATATCATGGAAAACGGAATAATGCTTACCGGAGGCGGAGCGCTTATAAAAGGGATAGACAGACTGATATCGGAGTGTACGAAGATACCGGCTCTTGTTGCCGAGTATCCTCTCGATTGTGTTGCGCTCGGTACCGGAAGAGCGCTCGATGATATAAAGAGTTATATGGCAAAGAGAAGAAAGAATTATTAAAGAGGAATGTAACAGATGTCGTTTTTTTCTAAAAAATGGAGGATAGTTGTTGCGGCTGCCATTGTTATTGCGGCGGCTGATTTTGCCGTTGATCATTTTACGGGAGTAAATCCTTTGGGTGTAGTAGTGCGTGCTGTAGCATCGCCGATACAGACCGGTTTTTCATATATTGCGGGAGCAGTGGAAAATGCTTTTGGATTTGTGTGGGATATGCGTGCATACAAGGAGGATAATGAGGCTCTCGAGGCTGAGAACATACAGTTAAAGCGTGAAAACCGTGATACGGCGGCATACCGTGAAGAAAATGAAAGATTGCAGAATATGCTTGATCTACAGGAATCGATAACAGACTATTCGACTGTGGCGGCACGTGTGATATCGTATTCGCCTAATAATTGGTATGAAACTGTTGAGATAAACAAAGGCACGCTTAATGGATTGAGTGAAGGAAATGCAGTCATAACACCAGAGGGAGTTGTGGGAAGGATAACGGAGACGGGACCCAATTATTCTATAGTCACGACTATTCTTGACAGCTCTACCGCTGTAGGCGTTCGCGTATCAAGAACGGGCGGAAACGGATTGCTTGAGGGCGACAAGGATCTTTCGGTAAATATGCAGTGCAAGCTGTCATTTTTGGATAGGAGCACGCCGATAATCGTTGGCGATGTGGTGGAAACGTCCGGTTCGGGAGGGATCTATCCCGCCGGATTTGTTATAGGCACCATACTGAATGTTTCGGCGGACAGCACAGGGAATCTGAAATATGCCGTTGTCGATCCCGCGGTCGATTTTGAGAATCTTTATGAGGTACTTGTTATAAACGGTGTAAAGAACTGATCGTAAGGCTGATGCCTTGGATCGACTGAAAGGAACAAAATGAAGCTTTTTAAGACTATAATATGGATATTAGTGTTGTTTCTGATAGAGACAGTGTTCAGCGGGATCATAGGGATACGCGGAACTGCTCCGGATCTTCTGATTGCATTTGCGGCTGCGTGTGGGGCGCGTGAAAAGAGGCTTGCAACCGCGGCGTATGTTATACTTGTATGCGGTATACTTACAGGATCTATGACCGGAAAGAGTTTTCCCATATCGGTGCTTGCGGCAGCATTTGCCGGAATATCGGCGTTTGTATGGCAGAGCAAAGCTAAATTTATACCTGTGTGGATCAAAAATGCGGTCATTATGATAATAACTGTATCCTTTGCTGGGGCGGCAGAGTATTTTGCTGCCAGAGGATTTTCTGATGCGTCCGGGCTTCTGACAGAGGCTGTACCTTATGCAGCGTATACTGTGTCTGTGTCTCTTGCTATATATCCCGCCGTAAAAAGATTTATATTCGGTGAACGGTGCAAAACAATGCTGCGGCTTGTTTGAAACTATGGATAAATACGACCTTCGGAAAGGAGTTGACAGGCTGTGCCTGATAGCAAATACAGATTTCTCGTATTAAAGGTGATAGCTTTTGTAATGCTGGCGGCTATAATCTCAAGGCTGTTCAGTTTGCAGATAATAAACGGGGACAGCTATCTTGCAACATCTAATGCAAGACTGAATACAACAGTTGTAAATAAGGCTGAAAGAGGAGATATTCTTGACAGATATGGAAATACTCTTGTAACAAATGACACAGGGTATTCGGTGACATTAAGCAAAACAGATGTGGATGATGCTGAACTTAACAGTATAATCAGTAAAACTGTAGAGATATTGTATAATACAGGGAATAAAACTGTCGATACTCTGCCTGTATCGGAGTTTGCTCCGTATTCGTTCACATTTGAGGACAATAACGGAGATGGCAGTACAGAAGATGAAAAGACGGCATGGTTTGAAAGCAATAAGTATCTGAATAAATATATAAGCGCGGATATGAGCGCGGCGGATGTGCTTTTTGCGTATCAGCAGATCTATAATGTTGAGGGAGCGTTCGACAGTGAGCATACAAGGAGGATCATCGGTGTGCGCTATGAGGCGGATGTAAAGGAGTATTCAGCTGTAAATCCTATAACCATAGCGTCCGATATAAATGTTGACGCCGTTACCCAGATAAAGGAGCTGCAGGATACATTGGAAGGTGTGTCTGTAACAGAAGAATATGTAAGGACTTACACAAGACCGGGATTTGCCACTCACATACTCGGAAGAGTCGGGCAGATATCGGCTGAGGAGTACAGTGAAAAGAAAAACGAAGGCTATGATATAAACGATATTATAGGAAAGCAGGGCATAGAGGCGTGGGCTGAAAGCTACCTGCGGGGCAAGGACGGCGTAACAGGGACAACGGCAGAGGTGGACGGAGAGGAAGTAACTCTTACCGAGGATGTTGATCCCGTTCCGGGGAATTATGTGATGCTCACAATAGACAGTGACCTTCAGCAGACGTTGGAGGAATCGCTTGAAAGCACTATACACTCCATCGGAAATGACTGTGATGCCGGCGCGGGTGTTGTGCTTGATATAAAAACAGGCGATTGTCTTGCGATCGCGTCATATCCGACATATGATATGTCTACATTCAATGAGGATTATTCGGAGCTTATAGCTGATGAGGGAAATCCAATGGTAAACAGAGCTGTGTCCGGACTTTACAGCCCGGGATCCACATTCAAGCCGCTTGTTGCCATAGCAGGGCTGCAGTCGGGAGTGCTCTCGCTTGATGAGAGGATAGAATGTACGGGTGTATACAGATTCTATGAGGACTACCAGCCTACATGCTGGATATGGTCAGAGTCACATCTGACACACGGGAACCAGGATGTAACTCAGGCGATCGAGAATTCCTGTAATATATTTTTCTATGAGCTTGGAAGAAGGCTGGGCATAGACACGCTCGATGAATATGCCAAAAAGTTTGGTCTGGGCGAAAATACGGGTATAGAGCTTTATGAGGAAACGGCCGGACATATGGCAAGCCCGGAATACAAAAAAGAGGTCGTTTCGAATGTAATAGACAGTGAGTGGTTCGGTGGAGATACGCTTCAAGCGGCAATAGGTCAGTCATACAGTTTGTTTACTCCGGTGCAGTTGGCAAATTATTGTGCCACGCTTGCGAACGGAGGCACGCGCTATAAGGTAAATCTGATAAAAAGTATTCGATCATCTGTTGATGGATCGCTTGTTGAGGAATTCACTCCGCAGGTGGAGGAACAGCTTGATATAGATCCGGATACCATGCAAAGAATACTTGACGGTATGAAGAGGGTCGTTGACGACGGAAGCGCAAGCTCGATATTTGATGGATATCCCGTACAGGTGGGAGGAAAGACAGGTACCGCCCAGCTGGGATCCGGCTCGAACAATGCTATATTTATAGCGTTTGCTCCTTTTGACGATCCGGAGATAGCTATAGCGGTAGTGCTTGAGCATGGAGTTCGAGGCTCAAACGCGGGTCAGGTGGCGAGAGATGTGTTTGACCAATATTTCTTCGGCAGCAATGATGCTTCTGCTCAGCCAACGAGCATGGTGCAGACAGCGGAACCAGCTGTGGAACCGGAAATGATACAGACTCCAGCTCCGGAAAACAACGGGTCAGGGCTTATGAGATGATAGATATGTTTTGTTTGGAAGACAGCGGACGGGTTCCCGCTGTCTTCTGATATTAAATATCGGTAATTACGATACAATGGTTTTGCGATTACCTGTAATTGAGCTGAGAAGGAGGTGGGACTCTTGAAAAGTGGACTTATTCGTTTCAAGGGAATCGCGGACGGCGTTTATATTTGTTTGGACGGATCCGCACCGATGTATGAAATATTGGATGAGCTTGAAAGAAAGATAAATTCGAATATGAATTTTTTCGGCAGAGGTAATTGCAGTGTCAGCTTTGGCGGACGATGTTTCACTGCCAGTGAGAAGCGCCGGCTTTCTGATCTTATGACGAGAGTGATGCCGCTGGCGGATGTGACGTTTGACGATCCTGAAAAGAAAAGAAGAGATCCTGCCGAATGGATAAATGAGTATAAACAGAAACATGCTGAGCTGGAGAATGATGAGAGACGAGACCGAGACGTGTCTGCTGAGGAAAAAGACGCCGGATATAATGAAAATATTTCTGTAGAGGAAGAACGGGCTGAGGAAAGGCTCACTGCATTTCGCTCAAGCAGGGCGAGGCTGTATCAGGGTGTGGTAGGCGAAGGGGAAGAGCTGGCTTCTGACGGTCATTTGATCCTGCTCGGAACAGCGGAGCCTGGGTCCGCGCTCAATGCAGAAGGAAACATAATAGTTATAGGCGGTCTTTACGGTTCGGCTCATGCAGGTAAACACGGGCATAATGCGTCATATATACTCGCGATGGATATGAGACCTGAAAAGCTATGCATTGCCGATGCCGAATATGTTCCTCCGGATGAGAGCGAGGAAATAAAAGATGAGATCGAAGAAAAGCATAGTTTTTTCAATAAATTCAGAAAAAAGAGCGGTCAGACGGAAATAAGTGAAGATATAACACAAAAATCGGAATTTTCGGCGGTCGCATTGTGGAAAAATCACAAAATTATACTCGATAATTTTACGATTAAAACATTTACAAATCTGAAAAATATGATATAATAGTATTGTAGCTATATTGTGGAGGCGGCGCATGGGTAAATTGGTAATCATTGCATCAGGCAAGGGAGGAACAGGGAAAACAACGTTGGCATCGCATGTCGGAGCAGCGCTCGCCGGTCTCGGGAGGCTTACTGTTCTTGTGGATGCTGATGCCGGATTCCGGAATCTTGATATCGCTCTGGGGCTTGAAAGCAGTATAGTATATGATTATTCCGACTACATAAACGGCACTTCGGATTTAGACGATATCCTTATAAAAAGCTCGGATCTTGAAAATTTGTATTTTGTGGCAGCACCGCAGTCTGTTCCCACGACCGACTTCAATGAGGAAAAAACTGAAGAATTCTGGCAAAACTTAAAAAACAGGTTTGAATTTGTGTTGGCGGACGCGCCGGCGGGCATGGGTGACGGTTTTATGTTTGCCGCCAAATATGCTGACGAAGCGATAATTGTTTCATTGGCTGAGACCTCGTCGCTTCGTGATGCTGACCGTATAGTTTCTGTGCTTGAAGATATGGGAACAGAGACGGTAAGACTTGTGCTGAACAGGATCCGGCCGGAGCTTATAGAACGCAAAATTATGATGAACGTGGATGACTGTGTTGATGTTTTGTCGATCCCCATACTGGGGATAATACCGGAGGATGAGAATGTAGCTGAGTCAATGCTGAAGGGATGTCCTGTTATGGAGACGACTGAGGGCGGTGCCGCAATGGCATTTAAAAATATCGCATTAAGACTCGAGGGCAATCAGGTGCCTATGATGGATTTCGGAAGCAGCGAAAAAAAAGGGTTCTTAAGCAGGATAAAAGCTCTTTTTGGAAAATAGTAATTAAATACCTGCAAAGCATTTGCCTGCAAAACGGAGGCAATCAAATCGAAGAAAGGAGACGAGTTTTGTGAACATAGCACTGATAGCACATGACAAAAAGAAAGAGCTTATGGTACAGTTCTGCATTGCGTACAAAGGGATACTGGAACAGCATGCTCTATATGCTACGGGAACAACAGGTAAGCTTATAATCGAGAACACAGGACTTAACGTCTATCGTTTTCTGTCCGGACCGCAGGGCGGAGATCAGCAGATAGGAGCGAGAATAGCATATAATGAAATAGATCTTGTTCTATTTTTCAGAGATCCGCTAAACGCCGAGAACTATGAACCCGATGTTTTTTCTCTTCTTAGACTTTGCGATATGCACAATATACCTATTGCGACTAATTCTGCTACTGCCGAAGTACTGATACATGGTCTGGAACGAGGGGATCTTGATTGGCGAGATATAGTTAATCCTAAAAAATAACGCGCTTGTTTTTTCTGCGCGGTTTTTGAATGTACATTTAAAAGAGAGACCGGAGAGTTTTTTGTGTATTTACCGGTCTTTTTTTATGAATTTTTATTAAATATATATAAACTTATAAATTAGACTTGACAAATTCAATTTTTGTGATATAATAATATAGTAATTGTTATTGATTTTCGGCTGTGTGCTTCTGCTGCCGAGAGCAAATATCGGAGGGAAAGCAATGAATTATTCAAAACAGAGAGAGGCGATGATGCGGATCTTAAGAAATACGAGATCGCATCCTACTGCTCAGGAAATATATAATGAAATGAGAAAAAGCGATCCTAAGATAAGTCTCGGTACAGTTTACAGAAATCTCGCGCTTCTTACAAAGACGGGATCTGTATTGAGGATCGATACAAATCATGAAAGTGTTCATTATGACGCTCACACAGAGCCGCACTATCATTTTATATGTAATGAATGCGGAAAGGTTTTTGACCTTGACATAAAACCATTGGATCTTGACGGAGTGGTCGAAGATGAATTTGACTGCACTGTAACGGGGCACTCATTGATATTCTATGGTATATGCGGTGACTGCAAAAAGAAATAATATTTACTTCACGGAATGTGAAACGGAATCGTTAAATAACGGAGCGATGCTCCTTATTAATATAACTTTATCAAAAACTTTTAAGTCAGGAGGACAAAATAATGGCTAAGTATGTATGCCCGGTATGTGGATATGTTTATGAGGGAGACAACCCGCCCGAGAAGTGCCCGCAGTGCGGAGTACCCGGTGAAAAGTTTACAAAGGTAGAGGAAGGCGCTGCGCTCAACTTTGTTTGTGAGCATGTTATCGGTGTAGGCGCTAAGGGTGAGATCGATGACGAAGTATACGAGGGCCTTAAGGCTAACTTCGAGGGCGAGTGCACAGAGGTTGGTATGTATATAGCAATGGCTCGCGCTGCTTTCAGAGAGGGTTATCCTGAGGTAGGCGACTATTACATGAGAGCCGCTTACGAAGAGGCAGAGCATGCTGCAAAGTTTGCTGAGCTTTTGGGTGAGGTAGTATCACCGTCAACAGAGACGAACCTGAGAATGCGCGCAGAGGCTGAGGCTGGTGCTACAGCAGGTAAGCTTGAGATCGCTAAGAAGGCTAAGGAGCTTGGCTATGACGCTATACATGACACAGTTCATGAGATGGCTAAGGATGAGGCAAGACACGGAAAAAGCTTCGAGGGACTCTTGAAGAGATACTTCGGTTAATTGCCGAAACGGAACAGAAACCGTAAAAACATGATATTTCAAAGGGCTTATCCCAAAGGGGACAGGCCCTTTTTCGCGCGATCCGGTCATCCGGCCCGTAGATCTTCAATATATCTTGGTCATGCATATTATTGCGAATAGAAGTTTATAAAAAATGCAATTTAGTACTTGACAAGCCGAGTTTAATTTGGTATAATAATTGTTGTGTTCAGCAGTGCTGGCGTAGCTCAGTAGGTAGAGCACTTCATTGGTAATGAAGAGGTTCGGCAGTT
>CAJFNT010000168.1 GCA_904395315.1 uncultured Clostridia bacterium | reverse complement strand
TTACTTCCGCAATCCCACAAAAAATTACTATATATGGGACACAATTCTCTATGACTTCGTAAAGCGTGAGAAAAATCTTACATTGCTTCTAAATTGTACATGTATGGATGCAAAAACTGAAACAGGAACCTTCAGTGATGGACGAACAAAAAATATTACATGTGTCAGCGGATATCAGATGACAACTCAAACTTTTTTTGATATAAAGAGCAAGTATTATGCCGATTGTTCCGGTGACAGCATCCTTGCACCTCTTACAGGCGCTGAATATCGAATCGGCAGAGAAAGCGCCGACGAATTCGGCGAAGATACTACGCTCAAAGAAAAAGATAATCTTACCATGGGAATGAGCTGTCTGCTCCAGGGACGCGAAACGAATAAACCTATAAAGTATACGGCTCCTAACTTCAGCATGAAGCTTTCTGATAAAGATTTTAAGTATCGCAATCCGGACATATATAATAACTTCGAGAATTTCTGGTATCTTGAGCTTGGAGGTAACAAAGACACTATACACGACACTGAAGAGATATCCGAGGAATTGATATCTCTTGCCACAGGAACATGGGATTATATCAAAAACTCAGGAAAATATCCCTCGAAAAACTGGGATCTTGAATTCATAGGGTTCCTTCCCGGTAAGCGCGAATCACGTAGAATGATCGGCGAATATACCATAACCGAAAAAGACATTTCCAAAAACAAAATATTTCATGATACGGTCGCTTACGGCGGATGGCCTCTGGATGATCACCCACCTGTAGGATTCCATTATAACGGCGAGCCGAATGTCAGCATTGAGACCCCATCTCCATATTGTATACCATACCGCGCGATGTATGCAAAAGAAGTGTCAAACCTTTTTTTTGCAGGACGCAATATAAGCATGACTCATATGGCTTTGAGCAGCACACGCGTTATGGCTACATGCGCAGTGATAGGACAAGCGGTCGGGACCGCCGCCGCCATCGCTGCAAAAAACAAAATGACGCCCCATGAGGTCTATAAATATAAACTTGCAGAGCTTCAGGAATTGCTTATGGAAAATGACTGTTTCCTGCCAAACATAAAACGCGAGATAAGTGATTTATGCAAATCTACCCCTATCAATAACGGAAGTGATCTGCTGAAAGACGGAAAAGACCGTCCCAACTCTATATATGGGAATACGGACTGCGGAATTTCTGTAACTAACGGAACTTCACTTACATATAAGTTTGATAAACCGGAATACATCCGCACTTTGCACCTGACCTTTGACAGCGATCTGAACCGGGATACGCTACCGGGCGACTTTCCTGAAAGATCCCACAGCATGAGATGCAATATTAAGCTTGACAGCCCACAATGCTATGTTCCCAAAACACTATGTCGTAAATTCACAGTGTTTCTTGATACCCCTTCGGGTGTCAAAACGATCATGGATACAGAATGCAATCTGCGCAGATCTTATAATATTGACATCAACGAACCTGTGCACAGCATAACAGTTATACCATATTCAAACTGGGGGGACACTGACAAAACACGTATATTCTCATACGATTTCAAATAAAAACCGCATAGCTATTGATAGGATGCAGAGCATACCACGCTCCGCATCCTATTGAATTGTACCGAAAAAAAATCAACACAGCTCCACTTATTCTTTTCCGGCGCACCTGCATCCTCGCTCCGTTACATACATCTAATATTCGAACTTCCCCCATCCGTTCTTTTTCGCAATTGTTCACATACATTTTTTTCATTTATCATCTATGAGAGAAATACTGTATCATCCCTCGCTAAAATCTTTATGTCTCCGTCCGGTCAAAAATCACATCTCTTTTTTAGGAAACATAACTACAATTATTAACTTATTCACAATTTTTAAAGTTTTATTTCCAAACCTTATTGTAAATCAGATCAAAATGTGCTATAATTTATTTATCAAGATATTTGTTTGCGGAGGTATAATTATATAATGGATGAAACACTCATTGAGCAATATATAAAAGAAAACGGTGATTTCATTGCAATACCTGTGGGCACAAGTATGTATCCGATGCTTAGAAACAGACGTGATAGTGTCTGGCTTGTTAAATACGACGGTAATGGACTGAAAAAATACGATCTTCCCGTCTATAAACGTTTAGACGGGACACAAGTAATGCACCGTTGTCTTGGCAAGGACGAGAACGGCTATATCATGTGCGGCGACAATCAATGGGTACTTGAGCATGGTATTCATGACGACCAGATCATCGCCGTAGCAAAGGGATTTTATCGTGATGAAAAATATATTTCAACCGATAATATCTTTTACAAATTATATTATCGATCCTGGAGCATGAATTTATATCTTCGAAAATGTATGCTTCGTATTATACACAAAATATACCCAAGACAAAAGATCATGGATCGCTACAGCTGATACAATTGATCGTACTGCTAAATATCTGATAATGATCATCTTGAACGGAGGTTGATATTTATGAAAAAGAAAACCATGGCCGGTCTAGCAGCACTCGGCGCAGTTATCGGTGCCGCGGCAGCTGCCGGTATCATCGTATCAAAGCAGAAACGAAAAAGGCTCACATCCGGTGGAAACGACCCGCTTCCGCCCAAAAAGAATGTATACTTTGCCGGAGGCGGTATTGCCGCACTTTCAGGTGCGTTTTATCTTATTCATGACTGCGGAGTTCCGGGAGAAAGCATACACATTTTTGAAGCATCTTCTAATCTCGGGGGATCATTCAATGTCGGCGGTAATGATGCAAGCGGATATATAAACGCCGCATCTGTTCCACTCAGACTTACGGGACGTTCAAATATAGATGATATGCTCTCAAAGCTTCCGTCTGCAAATCTTCCGGATATGAGCGTAGCTGACGAGATTCGTAATTTCCAAAATGCAAATCCGCTCAGCGGTTTTTCACGTCTCGTGGATGACAGTTGTCTTGAGACTTACGGCGATAAGCTTTCACCTAAAACAATCCGCCGCATAAAATCACTTTTGTCATCTAAAGTACCTGATATACTTGAAGTATCTATACGTGATTTTTTTGATGATACTCCTGAATTTCTTATGTCTGGACTTTGGGGAACCATATCGACCACATACCTGCTGAAGCCATGCTCTGCCGCGCTTGAGTTAAGAGATCTGCTGCGTACTGTGGATATATCTGATCTGCTCGAAATGAAAAACACTGTCCGCGCACAATTTAATATGCAAGAAACAATTGTTGATGCGCTTGTTAGATATCTCTCAGCAAGAAATGTAAACTTTTCTACACACTGCCGTGTAATTGATCTTGACTTTGAAGAGGCTAACGGCAGAGTCTGCGCGCTTCATTTAAATGACAATGGCACTGCTAAAACATTTTATTTGAATAAGCACGATCTCTGTTTCATTACAAACGGCTCTGCAAGTGAGTGTGCTACAGTCGGCGATTACAATTATCCCGCGCCGGAACATGAAGATGCTCCTGCATCTATGGCGCTTTGGAGAAATATTGCCGGTAAACATGACGGGCTGGGCAATCCTGAAAGGTTTTTCGCGTCTGCTGATACGGAAATTATATCTTTTACTATAACTTCCGCCTCACGAGTATTGCTCGATCTTGTAAAACAGCATGCAGCCGGCTCGTCTGCCTGCGGCACAATAACAACATTCACATCATCCCCTTGGGGACTAACAATCATGTGTCCGTCTCAGCCGTATTTTTCAGGGCAAAATGATGACACATATGTTATATGCGGGTGGGGAATAAATATCGATTCACCCGGAAAATATATAGATAAAACCATGAAACAATCCAGCGGCGCAGAGATACTTTTTGAATTGATCAAGCATATGCACATTGATGACAAATGGGATGAAATAACAAACGATATCATTAATGTTATACCATGCGCAATGCCGTTTGCAGCGGCATCCTCTTTGCCGTTCGATGACGGAGATAAACCGCTTGTTATTCCTTTTGCAAACGGAAACACTGCGTTTATAGGCAGATTCGCCAGACTTGGATGCGGTATCTCCTCTGATAGCGAATACTCCGTAAGGACTGCAAGAGAAGCAGCGTACAGGCTTACCGGGACAAAAAAAGCCTCAACCGCTCCTCAACATAAAACAGCCGCATCATATATGAAAATGTTTCTTGAATTGCGCAAATAAAATACACTATCTATTAGGCTCTGCATTTTCTAATATGCAGAGCCTTTTACCAACACTGCACTAAATCTTCATTTTATGTTTTTTTGCACAAAGGCTAAAAGCTATTTTATTAGTTTTGCACAAAAATCACCGCTGTACGTAAAATCTATTTAAACTATTTGAAAATCTATTGACATTATTTTATGTATATGATATAATTGTAATTATTAACCGATATATTGGTTAATAATAAATGTTTTTTTTACAGAGAGGATGATCTTTTTTTGGACAGTTTGCCCTTACAACTTTTACTTCAGGTGATACTTATCGCACTAAATGCGATATTTGCATCCGCAGAAATAGCAGTTATTTCATTTAATGATATTAAGCTGCAAAAGGCCGCGGATAATGGAGACAAACGGGCAAAGAAGCTTGCAAAGCTTACGGCAGAGCCTACAAACTTTCTCGGCACAATTCAAGTTGGAATAACTTTGGCCGGATTTTTGGGCAGTGCGTTCGCTGCGGACAACTTCTCGGATATCATAGTTGATTTATTGTTGACAACAGGTATAAGCATCCCGGAATCAGTACTTAATTCTATTGCGGTAGTTATAATTACAATTATACTTTCGCTCTTGACTCTTATCTTCGGTGAACTTGTTCCGAAGCGTATCGCAATGAAAAAAGCAGAATCGCTTTCTCTTGCGCTTTCAGGATTGCTTTATGGGGTCGCAAAGATTTGCCGTCCTATAGTATGGTTCCTGACCAAGTCAACTAACGGAGTATTGAGACTATGCGGGATCAATCCGAATGTTGAGGAAGAGGAAGTTACAGAAGAACAGATAAGAATGATGCTTGATGTGGGAAGCGAAAAGGGTACGATAGACCCCGAAGAAAAAACGATGATACACAATATATTCGAGCTTGATGATACTCCGCTCGAAGACGTTATGACTCATCGCCGCGATTTAAAAATCTTATGGTTAGATGATGATGTTTCCGAATGGGAAAAAACTATAGAAGATGAACCTCATCGAAAATATCTCGTCTGCTCAGAATCAGTTGATAACGTGAAAGGTGTCATTGATATACGCGAGTTCTATAAGGCTCTTTACAAAGGACAGAATGTAAAACGCAAAATAGAGCCGGCGTTTTTCGTGCCTGAAACCATGAATGCCGATGAGCTTTTCCGAAAAATGCAAAAACTGCGTCGTCATTTTGCCGTGATTCTCGATGAATACGGTGGTCTGAGCGGAATAGTTACAATGTCATCTCTTCTTGAAGAGATTGTTGGAAGTCTTCAGCTTGATAATGAACCAGAAGAGATAATCAGAATCAGCGATAACTTATGGCGTATAGACGGTTCAGTTCCATTGGATGAAGTTTCAGAGGCGCTGGATATTAAACTAAATGACGATGAGTATAACACGCTTGCCGGACTTATACTAAACGAGCTTAATGAGTTCCCTGCTGACGGTACCACTCCGCTTGTTGAAGCATGTGGTCTCAGACTTCAGGTGACTGATATACACAATCATAGGATCGAAAGTGTTAATGTGAGCAAGATAATTCAAGAAACTCACGAGGAAGATGCTATTTATTCTACTGATTCTAAATAAATAACGGCGGCTGTTGCAAAACTAAAAAAAATTTGCAACAGCCCTTTTATTAAAATAATGATATCTATTTTTACCAATGATTCATTGGATTATGTTCACGGCTTGGGCGCTTTAACCCAAGCCGCGTCTATCTGTTGCTTTGCTCTCACATAAAAATATTCCTTCCCTGTGGGCAAGGTCGATTTTCTGAATATGTACCCGCTTGATTTTGAAGAATTTTTAACTGTGCTCGGGCAGGAAAGGTTGCT
>CAJFNT010000167.1 GCA_904395315.1 uncultured Clostridia bacterium | reverse complement strand
TTGACATTCTCATTTTGTGATCAATTCCTTTCCGTAAGCACTTTCAGTTTAATATTTTTCACTCTTGATAAGAGTACCGATACCGGTCTTTGTAAATATCTCAAGCAACAAGCAATGCGGTATGCGCCCGTCTATGATATGCACACCCGTTACACCGTTCTCTATCGCGTCAAGACACCCTTTCACTTTCGGGATCATACCGCCGTTTATCGTACCGTCCTCGATCATCTCCTCGATCTTTTCACGGCCTGCCTCATATACGATATTCCCGTCTTTGTCCTTTATACCCTCAACATCCGTTAAAAGCATCAGCTTTTCCGCCTCGACAGCCGCCGCGACCGCTGACGCCACCGTATCGGCATTTATATTATAGCTGTTGCCCTCTTCATCCGTTCCGATCGGCGCGATCACCGGTATCCACTGATCATTGCACAAAAGATCAAGTATACATCTCTTTACATGCTTTATCTTGCCGACATATCCGATATCGACTTCTTCCCCATCGACTATGGCTTTCTGTTTTTCGCACTCTATAAAAGATCCGTCGAGGCCGCTTATCCCGATAGCCCTGCCACCCTTGGTGTTGAGCAGCTTGACGATCTCCTTGTTCGTCTTTCCTATAAGGACCTGCTGCGCTACCTCAACGGTGGTTTCGTCCGTCACGCGCAGACCGTTTACGAACCGGCTTTTTACGCCTCTGTCATGAAGCGCCTTCGATATGTCCGGGCCGCCGCCGTGCACCACTATAGGGTTAAGTCCTATAAATTTAAGGAGCGTTATATCCTCCATTACCCTGTTTTTAAGTTCCTCGTTTATCATAGCGTTTCCGCCGTATTTGATAACGACGGTCTTGCCGGCAAATTTCTGTATATACGGCAGGGCTTCAATAAGTATCCCCGCTTTTTTTATAAGTTCCTGCAATTGTTATCCTTCCTTCCGCGCCCCTCAGACAGGAGCATGATCAGATCCGAAAAACACTCCGGATCAGAGATAAAATCCCGCGTTTGCTATTCCCGTTTTCTCATCGAGCCCGAACATAAGATTCATATTCTGAACAGCCTGACCAGCCGCGCCCTTATATATATTATCGAGCGCCGAGACTATAACCGCGCGGTCAAGACGCGGATCCACGACCATTCCTATATCAACAAAATTGGAGCCTGCCACGTGTTTTGTCTCCGGCAGTTCGCCCGCCTCTTTTACACGCACGAAATACTCGTCCTTATAAAACTCCTTATATATCTCTACAAGCTCTTCGGTAGTGCATTTTTTATCAAGGTTCACATATATGGTCGAGAGTATCCCCCTCTTCTGCGGTATCAGATGAGGCGTGAACGATATCATGACCTCTTTTCCCGCCGCCTTCGAAAGCTCCTGCTCTATCTCCGAGGTGTGACGGTGCGTCGCTACCTTATATGCCTTCGTATTCTCGGTACATTCGCAGAAATGATACGCGAGCGAAAGACCGCGTCCCGCTCCCGTAACTCCCGACTTTGCGTCGACGATAATATTCTCACTGTTTCCGAGCCCGCTCTTGAGCACCGGATAAGCGCCGAGTATCGAGCATGTTGTGTAACAGCCCGGATTGCCTATAAGGCGCGCTCCCTTTATTTTATCACGGTAAAGCTCCGGCAGACCGTATACCGACTCCTTCAAAAGCTCCGGCGCGGAGTGCTCCTGACCGTACCACTTTTCATATACCTTAACATCGTCGTATCTGAAATCACCGCTCAGGTCTATGACCTTCAGCCCGCTCTCGATAAGCGACGGTATAACATCCTTAGACGCGCCGTGCGGCAGAGCCGTGAATGCGACATCACACTCCGAGACCTTATCCAGATCGAGCTTTTCGCAGTTCAGATCGAGCACATGCTCAAAATTCTTATATACTTTCGATATCGGCTGCCCGTCGAAACTCTGCGAGCCGAGTACCCTTATATCCGCCTCCGGGTGAGAGGAAAGGATCCGCACCAGCTCGATCCCCGCGTAGCCCGTAGCTCCCAATACCGCTATCTTGATCATTTTAAAAAACCTCCGTACGTATCGCCTTTGCGCGATATGCAATTTTAATGAATTTTCTGTATAAATATTCAGGCGCTGCCGCGCAGCGCTCTGATGTGTCCTATATATTATACAACATAACCTCTCGTTTGTAAAGTGAAATTACACATAAAAATACAATAAAAAACATCCTGCATTAGCAAACCGCCTTAGTCATTTTGCAATCCCGCATCCGCGCAGGACCGCCGACAGCGATCGGTCATCATAAATGACATATAATAAAGCAAATTCTCACCGTTTTATGTTGCTTTTGCACGAAAACTATGATATAATATTATATATCCCAATATTCGGAAATGAAGATAAGGAGGTAAATGATCATGAAAAAAACCGCGGCAATTCTTGCATTGAGCTTAGCATTTGGCACTGCGCCAATATACACAGCTTCAGCGGCTGATGAAACTTTCTACGCGATCTCAAACGAGTACGACCTTGCACTCGCAGCAAAAAATCCCGATCTGAACTACAGGCTCACTTGCGATATAAACGCATCGGTAACTATAGGCACTGACAGCCGCCCTTTCACCGGCATATTTGACGGCTGCGGTTACAGCATAACCTGCACTAAGCCCATCTTTACCGTGATAGGCAAGACCGGTGTTCTCGAAAATCTCAGGATCACTGCAGTCTCCGATGGAGCCTCATCCGCGGCAGCATATGAAAACCGCGGCACCATACGCAGCTGTGTCACCGACACGACCGAGGGAGCCGAGATCACAAGCGGGATCGTCTCAATAAACACAGGCACCATTGAAAACTGCGCCGTTTATGCTGACGCGCAATATGCCGCCGCGCTTGATAATTCCGGAACCATACAAAATTGCTATGCCGCTTCTTCCATACAGGCAAGCGGCAGCGGCGGAGTAAGCGGCTATTATCGAATCGACACAGATTCGGAAGAGGCTTCTCTCAGCGCATCATATCCCGGCTGGGATTTTGAAAATATATGGACGACCTGCGGTGACAGATTGGCTCCGCTGCCGATATCTATAATAGGCAAAGGTACAGAAAATGAACCGTACAGGATATATGACACCAAAATACTCTCAATACTTGGCTGCGGCGAAAAAAGCCGCGGAACATATTTTAAACAAGTATCGGAGCTTGAGGCTGACGGCCCACGAACCGGCACTGAGAATGAACCGTTCCTCGGGATCTATGACGGATGCGGCATTCTCACAAATTCCGCTCTTTTCGGCGTTATAGGCAGCGAAGGCGAGGTAAAAAACATAAATGCAAAAACATCTCTTTCCCCCTCCGGCGGCTGTATATCAAATATCAATAACGGCACTATATCATCAAGCTACGTATATATCATAAACTGGTTCAGAGATAAGGACGCCGTCAACAGCGGAGGCATAGCAGGCGTAAACCGCGGCACCATCGAAGACAGTCTTGTTCAAACCATTCAACTTGAGAGTCAAATGCCGCTCGGCACCGCAGTCGGAGGCATTGCCGGGATAAACGACGGCGGCACGATACGCAGATGCTCCTTTCAAGGCGCTTTAGAAAACGCGAAAGAAACTATCGGCGGCATCACCGGAATATGCGCGGGCGGTATTATAGAAAACTGCTATTCTACAGGGACCGCTACTGCTTCGGGAACAGAGATCGGAGGCATCGCCGGAAGACTTGACGGCGGTATGATAAAGAGCTCATATTCCAGAACAAGAGTATCAGGACTATCGCTTTACGGCGGCATCGTCGGAAATGTTGTCGGCGAACGCGCCATTTACGACAGCTATTTCATCTACTCATCTCTGTACGAGGGGCTTTCCGGCGCGGGAACAGATTCTGTAGCTTTAGATAGGATACAGAACACATCAGCATACTCAGCGCGATTTTATGAAGGGTTCGACTTCAACGGAACATGGGTCATGAACGGAAACAGCGCCGAACTGATATCTGTAAACGGAAACGGCACAGAAAAACACCCTTACCGCATATATTCCAAGAATGATCTTGTTCAAAAAATCGAAAACGGATGCGCAAGCTCCGGTCACAGACCTTATTATATTTTGCTCAATGATATTGATGACCGTTATATATCTTTAGGCTCTAAGAATGATCCGTTTATCGGGCGTATAAACGGCAACGGTTTCTCTATGACAGCCAATATCTGTCTTGGGGACGAGGGGTACATATATGACTGCGGTCTGAACTCCGCATCCGAAAAGCTCGACGGAACGCTTGAAAATTGCTTCGGCAAAATATATATCGATTCAGGTCACGGTCGCATACACGGTTTTATCGGATCATTGAGCATATCGGATCAGGCATCCGAAAGCCCGGAAGCGGTGAACTGCTGTCTGACAGAGGACGCAATCGAAATAACGATCCGCAGCTTCATTGATCAAACAAAGGACTCTCTTTCACCTCTTGATGATTACGCCGATGAGGAAATTATCTCCGCTATATTTGCGGAAAACACCTACGATACGTATCCCATATCGGTAGCGGCAAATAATAACGTTTTCACCGATCTATACGGTCATTGGGCTGAAGATATCATATACGCGCTTGCCGAACAAGGCGTGGTAAACGGATATGATGACGGAACGTTCCGCCCGGAGGACAATATTACAAAGGGTGAGTTTATAAAAATGATGCTTGAGGCTCTCGGTGAAGAAGAGGATACTGCCGCGATGCCATATGAAGACGTAACTAATAGTAAAATGTCAGGGTACATCAGCCGTGCATACACACTCGGAATAACACAAGGCATCAATTCTTCGGACACGATATTCGGTATAGACGATTCGATAACAAGGCTTGAAGCTGCAGTGCTTATCGGCAGATATTTCAAACCGACAGGCAGTCCCGCAGCTTTCACTGACACAGAGCTTATCCCGTCGGACTTGCGCGGCGCTGTCGGCGCAGCGGCAGAGTTCGGCGTTATACACGGTATGGATGACGGCAGCTTTTCGCCGTACGCGGAACTTACGCGTGCCGAGGCAGCCGTGATAAGCTATCGTCTGAACGATATCCGTCTGGCAATAAGAAGCGCTCAAAGCGCAGGAGAAAAAGATCCCTATGCTTTCACCAAATATATGTGAGGAGGTAAATCATGAAAAAGGCAATCACTGCTGCGCTTGCAGCATCCGTTTTGCTCGGTAGTTTCCACGGCACCGCACTCGCGTCGGCGTATCCGGCGCTTCCCAAAACGGAATACGAGCATTATATAATATATGAGACCGGCGATACTATAAAAGCCGTACAGTTCAATTGCACCGCCGATATATGCATAAACCTGAACAGAGACAGCAGCCTTGTTGCGTCCGGAGAATACCTCGGCGGTACTGAATACACCTTTCAAGGCGGAAGCTGGACGCAAAGCGGCAGCGCCGATGTACGAATAGCCGACAGTGTTTCGGAACTGATAGAAAGCGACATGAACGTCATAGACTACAACAGATCTATTCGGCTTTACGGACAGGATCCAAGCGGCAGGCTCAAAGATCTTCCCGAGATCGTAATAGATCCCACGGCAGTGACACAAGCCTCCGTAAGCTATGACATACTTGACGGACAGATAGAAGACAATATCCCCTCGGCGGAAAACGCGCTCAAAAAAGCCGACGATCTGGCAGAGACAGGGCATTTTCTCGATATAGAGGGCGACGAGCGTCCCAATGAACAAAAGCGATATAACATTCCCGGCGGATATGCTATCGTTCCGAGCCCCAGCGGAGAACTCAGCTTCCCCAGCACGAACGCAGGCGTTATCTTGCCTCGCATAGACTATGATCCTTACAAGTACAACAAGATATATTTTACAGATCATGATCATAATTTGAAATATATAGCTGAAGCGGATTATGCGAACTATGGTGATGATTCCAACTATATTATAGGCATCAGCAGTATACTTACCGCGAACGGAATGTGCTTTGCAGTCATGAGACGCGTACACTGCGCGCTCGATGATGATCATATGGTATACTTTGTTTCTGATGATATCGTGGGACTCGTAAACGATACCGTGATCACCATACCGGAATACAAGATCTGCGACGCCCCTTTTGCCGCTAACGATAAGATCACGATTCTCAATACCGAATCAGACGGTGCATACACGGAAAGAGCTGTCATTGACGGAAACATATATGAGATAGTCAGTGAGATGACTGATGCAGCCGGATTCTATTTCGGTTATTCTGCCGGTGATTATTTTATGAAACAGGCAAAGGACAGAGACATTCCGCAAACCGATGACGAATTCATAAACAATTATTACAGGATCGATGACGAGCTCTATTTCACAAGAGATTATGTGAATTATGTGACTGTGCCTCTTGCCGCTCCCACAATAACACATAGGAACCCATCACTTCCTCTGTACCGTATCGACGACAGGACTTACGCATACCTGACCATTGACTCTGATTCCGAGATAGGCAGCGCAAATATAATATCATTGGATATCATCGATAAACTTATGCGCGCTGAGCTGCCGGACGGACCGGTGTACGTGGCATACAAGGATAAGCTGCTTTCGTTTAAAACAGCTCCCAGGATAATAGACGGCAGAACTATGGTCCCTCTTAGATTTTTCTTCGAAGAAGCAGGCGCGGAGGTCAGCTGGGACGAGTCTTCGAAGACCGCTTCCTTCACATTAGACGGCGTTTCTGCAAGTGTTGCTGTAGACAGCCATGACGCTGTGCTGAACGGCGCTGCCGTTACACTCGATGTGCCCGCAAAACTCATAAACGGAAAGACCATGGTCCCCCTCAGATTCATTGCCGAGAGCCTTGGGATGAATGTAAGTTGGGATGAAGCAAGCCGTCTGGTCACAGTCGAATAAGTTCCTATGTAATAATTGTAATTATTCTGTCACAGAGAATTAAGCTTAACTTTCTTGAAATTTAACAGTTTTCAGTATATAATTATATATGGTGCAGTATATGCTGTACCATATATAAATGCGCTGAATTTGTAATTTTCAGTTTATAATGGTATAATATGTCCCTAAAAAACACATACTTAACAGCGGCAGACGTTCCGCGTCCCGCCGTCAATGAACAAAAGAAGGGACGGTGAATTATTGAAAAAACGGCTTTTCAAGCTGTTATGTCTGATCTGCGTATTTACCTCGGCATTGTCCGGTATGATACTTCCAGCTCACGCGGAGGGAATAATCGGCAAGGCTGCATCCGTTTTCGGCTACGCGCTGAACGATAGGATGTTCCAATACGGAGTTATCCGCACCGACGCTCCGGGCGATGACGTGGAAATGAACACCGACGAAGGAAATTACCCATCCGGAGTCATTTATTCAGACATAATATACTTCGATAATAATGATGACCCTTACCTTGTTATTTTCAGAGCAAACGGCGCCGAAAGATGTGTCAGCACCGATATATACAGGTATGATGACACTCTGCAGCGCGCTGAGAACATTGCCGTTATCTCAAAAGGCTATAACACCGATGACGGCGTTGAAGGCCAGTTCGCCGTAGGCGAAAACGGTGATACACAATATATAATATACAGGGAATACACCAACGGCATCGAAACGAATGCCGAATATTATACTGTTATAAACGGAACAGCATACAAATATATAAACTCTCCGCCGTGCGCGGCATCCTCGGGGATAGTCAGCTGGAGCTCGGAGTTTTTCCGCCCGTATGTTGATGTTTCTTCCGGCAACGCTCCGCTCAACGACTTTTTTTCGGAGCTGAAGGATGCGTCGGCGCAAAGCGTTACTTATGAGGATATATCCGAAAAAATAACGGAAGCGGAAACGGAGCGGCTCGAGGACATCCTCACCCGCGCCGCAAGATTCACCGATTTCGACATAGGTGAATATTCATCGCTCGCAGATTATAATCTCGCGCTCACGCAGAGAAACACCGAAGATAAATTCTATCTTATAACGAATCTGTACGATCTCGGAGACGAAATATACTATGCGCGTTTTTCGACCGATAAATCATTCTACAACTACGCACTTTTGAGGCGTACCGATGACAGCGAGGAGCCATATCAGCTGCTCGTCTCACGCACCGACTCGATCCCTCTTTCGGACATCGAGCTGACTCGCTTCAAAGAAGTGCTGAGCCGCAACAAGCTCGTGGCAAAGGCCGCGCGCGGCTCTATAGAGACAGAAAGCGTCCCGTTCCTGCACTCAAATGACGATGGCACACACGCGGAAAAACCGCTCACAATGCCGAAACTCATAGACTCTTCCCTGCGCCGTCCGGTAGCTCTGATATGCGGCGGTGCATGCATGGTGACTTTGATCATTCTGTGGGTCTATCTCGCTCTTGGAGAAGACGAACGGTATCGGTAAATATGGCGGGCTATTCGGTCCGTCATTTTTTTATCCAAACACGGCGCCTTTCGCGCCGTTCCGGATCATCCATGATCACAAGATCAAAAAAACGATAAAAGGAGAAATAGGTCAAATGAAAAATAGGTATACGAAAAAGTTATTATCCGCCGGGCTTGCCATTGCGGCGCTCACGGTATACGTTCCCGCCTCGGCTGCAAATACGGAAGCTCCGGCGCTTGAGGACGGAGAAACGCTGTTTTTCGATTTCGGAGAAACTCCGGAATACGGCTGGACAACAGTTACCGAAAAAACAAAATATAACGCGGAACGAGGCTATGGCTTCAGCATGGTCTCATATGTCGAAAACGAGGCGTCCTCCGGAAGCGGCGTGCTTTCCGATGCCGTAAAGATAAACGACTACGGCGCAGACGGTGTCTCGTTCAACGTGGACGTTCCGCCGGGCATATATGAGATATCCATATATTCGGGAGATATCCAGTACATGACCGTGGGACTTGAAGGACATCCCGCGATAATAGACCTTCAGTATGCGGATTCCGAAGGCAGAGTGGAAATACCCGTTACGGACGGTCAGCTCAACGTTACTTTCCTGCAGGGGATCTCCGGCACACATCTTTCGGTCGCCGCTCTCTCGGTGACCCGCAAAAGCGGGCTTGAAGACCGCAGAAAACGAGTGTTCATTTGCGGCGATTCCACAGCGGCGACCTACTATCCTCTGTTCGTTTCACAGCCGCTGGAGGATGGCTACCGCGGAGGCTGGGGACAGATGCTCGGCACTTTCCTGCCCGATGATATCTATGTGCACAACCTTGCGTCAAACGGACAGACGGCGAAAGGATTTATCGAGGAAGGTCATCTTGACAGTCTCCTCCATTTCTCTGAGCCCGGAGACTACGCCGTGATCTCATTCGGATATAACGACTATCTCCAATATTCATCGGATGAGTTCACTGATCACATGACCGAGATACTTACAGCCGTCAAAGATAAGGGCTGTATACCGATCGTCTGCTCCGAGCCGGCCGAGACCGATGAATTCTCCGCCGACGGCACCTTTACAGAAAAGAACAACAGATTCGAAGCGGAAGCAAAGAGCGCGGCTGAGAGCTGCGGCGCGGAATATATCGATCTTCACGCCGCGCACGCCGAATACCTCACCGCGATCGGCAGAGAAAGCGCTGAAAAACTCTTCTGGCTGCAATGGGGCGGCAGCCGTGATACACTTCATTCGAGCCGAGATGGAGCCGGCCAGGCGACAAGGATATTCGCAGAGGAATGCATTGAGAACGGCATAGACGAATTCTCCGGAAAACTTCTAATGGGCGGTCTTTCGGAGGATACACGGCTGAGATGCCGTGTTGACGGAAACGATGTTTACCTCGTGAACACCGCGCCGTATGAGCTTAAACTCGAGCTTGTGACCAATAAATACCGCTCAAAAAAGCTCAATAAGACTGAAGTGACCGAAATAACACTTCCCGCATACGACGTTCTGACTCCGCCCGCCGAAACAGCCATATACGCTCCGCTCTATGTGCGCACCAACCGGTGTTTCCTATTGGGCAGCGGGATAACGATACCGCTCTCGGACGGGGCTCTGACTGATGATCTCAATACTGACGGCAGTACACAACAGTGATCAAACTACAAAAATACCCGGCGGAATATTCCGCCGGGCTTATGTATCACTGCGCTTTGAGCGCCGATATCCTCGGTATGAGCGGCACGCGCTTATTGAATATGTTTACAAACTTTCCGACTATGAGCGCCGATATTATCGTGCCGAGACCGAGGCCGTCTATGCCGCCCGATATTATAAGCGACAATATTGCCGCGATAAGCATAAGACTCACATCAAAACATATCTTTATCGTTCCGAACTTCATCTTCGGTAGCTTTGACGCGATAGCGCTTACAAGACCTTCTCCGGGCACCATGAGCGCTCCCGGCGCCACCTCTATACTGATACCGAATCCAAGTATAGTGCAGCCCACAGCGAGCGATATAAGCTCTTCAACTATATTTGACGGCTCCAGCCAGAAAAGCAAGCTCATGCTTATATCGATAAACACGCTGAATACTATATTCACCACTATCTGAAGAAGCTGTATCTTTTTATAATCCTTTTTGAGTATCACTATTTGCGCTAATATGAGTAATATATTGAAAATAAATGTTGTTGCTCCGAACGAAAGCCCTGTGTTGAGAGTTAAAACATATGGAATACTTGAGATAGGCGATGTCCCCATTGCCGCCTTTGTTATGAACGCGACCCCGAACGAGTTTATTATAACTCCAGCAAAAAACCAAATATACCTGTAAACCACTGAACGATGCATTAAATTACCTCCTGTTGTCTTAATTTTTCTTCTTATTACAATTATACCACTGCAGTGTTAAAGCGTCAAGTTTTTGTAGAAAATGTCGGAATTTCATTCGAAATTTTGTAAAAATCGCACAAAAAAGCGGCCCGCACAGGACCGCTCATATCTTACAATATTTTTGAAAGGAAATCCTTCAGTCTTGGGTTCTTTGGATTTGAGAACACCTCGTCCGGTGTTCCGCATTCGGCAATGACCCCTTGATCAAAGAATATTATCTTTGAAGCGACCTCTTTCGCAAATCCCATCTCGTGTGTTACACACACCATGGTTATTCCGCTGTTCGCCAATTCCTTCATGACCTCAAGGACTTCGCCTACCATCTCAGGATCGAGCGCGGAAGTCGGCTCATCGAACAGTATTATCTCCGGATCCATAGCAAGCGCGCGGCATATTGCGACACGCTGTTTCTGTCCTCCAGAAAGCTGCGAGGGGTAAGCCTGCGCCTTGTCCGCCAGACCTACTCTCGTAAGTATCGACATCGCCTTTTTCTCCGCCTCCGCCTTGGGGATCTTTTTTAGCTTTATAGGCGCTATAGTCAAATTCTCAAGTATGGTCTTGTGCGGGAACAAATTAAAGTGCTGGAATACCATCATCATCTTTTGACGCTGTTTGTTTATATTCACATTCGGCGCGGTTATGTCCGTTCCGTCAAGGAACACCTTTCCCGCCGACGGCTTTTCAAGCAGGTTCAGACACCTTAAAAATGTCGATTTTCCGCAGCCGGAAGGTCCGATTATAACAAGCACCTCACCCTTGTGTATATCTATATCTACGCCGTTAAGCACATGATTTTCCCCGAACGACTTGCAAAGGCCTTCAACATGGATCATAACATCATTATTTGCCATCCGTCTTCAGCCTCCTCTCCATGATATCGACCATCTTCGTCAGGAACATCACTATTATGAGATATACTATAGCGACTGCGATAAGCGGCATAAATGCCTCATACGTGCGGCTCCTTATAAAGTCTCCGCCTCGCGTAAGCTCCTCTATTCCGATGTATCCCGCAATGGATGTTTCCTTTATGAGCACTATAAACTCGTTGCCCAGCGCCGGGAGAACGTTCTTGAATGCCTGCGGCAGTATAAAGTGCCACATGGTCTGGGCATGTGTAAAGCCGAGGCTCCTTCCCGCCTCAAACTGACCTTTATCGATAGACATTATTCCCGACCGCACGATCTCCGCTATGTACGCCGACGAGTTGAGACCGAATGCAACGACCGCAACAAATATCTTGCTTATATTCGGCGCCGTAAATATGACGTAATACATTATAAGCAGCTGGATAAGAGACGGCGTGCCGCGTATAACCGTAAGATATGCCTTAAGCACTGCATTCAGCGCCCTTGTAAATATATTCTTCTTATCCACCATATCACAGGTGCTTCTTAGGATCGCTATGATAAAGCCCAATACGATACCAATTATGACCGCAAAAAAACTGATCATGAGCGTGTTCAAAAGACCGTTTGCGAGCAGTTTCCACCTGTCCTCGACCACGAAGTTAAGTATGAGCTTCTGCTTGAACTCATTCCAAAATCCCTCGTCTGCAGTCGCATTACCGGAGGATGCAACCCCCACCGCAGCGAATGCAACAAGCAGCACCACCATAACGGCAAAATAGAAACCGAACTTTCCCGCTGCCGAAACCTTTGTTTTCCGTTCTCTCACGTTGCGCCTCCTTTGTTTTATTCCTAAAAGAGACCGCAACAAAATGTTGAGCATTCTGCCCCGCCCCATCCCCGGCGCGGGGCTTGATAGCATATAAATCACATTTCACTGCAGTCTCACTCACTCAGTATTTACTCGCTTTCAGCCGATGACTGACTTTCTGTGTCGTCACCTATATAGTTAGCTATTATCGAATCGATCGTTCCGTCAGCCTTGAGTTCCGCCAAAGCTTCGTTTATCTGGTCTCTAAGTTCTGTGTTATCCTTTGAAAGACAGATAGCGTAATCCTCCGGCTCAAAAATCTGATCTATGATCGTGAGCCCCTCGTTAACAGCTACAAAAGACTCAGCCGGCTGCTTGTCGATTATAACGCAGTCGATCTTGCCCTGTGTAAGAGCCTGTACTGCATCAGCACCCTTTGTATATCTCTCGACTGTTGCGCCTTCCTCTTCATAGTCAGACGCTTTGATATCACCGGTCGTTCCGAGCTGAACACCGATGCGCGCTCCCGCAAGATCTGCCTCTGTGGTAATAGCCTTTGTTTGTGTTGTATCTTCAGGCACTATTATGACCTGCGTTGAGGTCGCATATGAATCTGTGAAGGCAACGCTCTGCTGTCTTTCCTCTGTCACGGTTATTCCTGCTATACCCACATCTGCCCTTCCTGACTGGATAGCCGGGATTATAGCGTCAAACTCTATGTTGTCCACCTGAAGCTCCATGCCCAACTTATCGCAGATAGCCTGCGCGATATCTACATCTATACCTACCACTTCGCCGTCACGGATGAACTCATACGGCTCAAATGTGGCGTTGGTTGCCATAACAAGTGTTCCGTTCGATCCGCCATCACCACTTGTCTCTGCCTGCTCTCCGCCGCAGCCCGAAAGTAATGTCGATACGGCAAGCACTGCCGCCGCTGTCAATGATATAAGCTTTTTTTTCATCTTTAAACCTCCAAAAAATGCCCCGCATCGCTTCAGCTCCGGGCTAAAATCGAGTGTCGGGTGCTTAATTAATACGAGATAATTATATCACACATTCATAGCTAATTCAATACTTTTCTCACTCATTGTAAATTTTTTTTAAACTCAATGTAATACATTTGACAAAACATCTTGAACAAAGTGTGAATATATGCTATACTTGTTCATAAATGACACGAACAGACCGGTGTTCGACACAATTTTGCGATCACATAATCAACATACATTATCGGAGGAATACTAATGTTTACAATAGGATGTCATCTATCATCATCAAAGGGATATTTGAATATGGCAAAGACCGCTGTTTCTATAGGAGCAAATACATTCCAGTTCTTCACGCGCAATCCCCGCGGCGCCAAAGCGAAAGCGATAGACGAGAATGATATAAAGCAGTTTCATGAATACTGCGGCGAGCACGGGATAACGACTATCCTCGCTCACGCGCCGTACACATTGAATCCCTGCTCCGCGGATGAGTCCGTGCGGGAATTTGCGCTTAACACTATGACGGATGATCTTGAACGTATGGAATACACGCCGGGACAGCTCTATAACTTTCATCCTGGCAGCCATGTCAAGCAGGGAACGGAACGCGGCATCGAGCTGATAGCCGAGCATCTCAACAAAGTCCTTCGTCCGGAAATGACCACCACCGTCCTCCTTGAGACCATGGCGGGCAAAGGCAGCGAGATAGGAAGAAGGTTCCAAGAGCTCCGTGAGATAATAGACCGCTGCGAGCTAAGCAGCAAACTCGGCGTATGCCTCGATACATGCCACGTTCACGACGGAGGCTACGATATAGTGGACGATCTTGACGGTGTGCTCACGGAATTCGACAATATCATAGGTCTGGAAAGCCTGAAAGCTGTGCACATAAATGACAGCAAGAATCCCATAGGCGCACACAAGGACCGCCATGAAAAGATCGGCGATGGCTTCATCGGCAAGGAAGCTTTCGGCAGGATAATAAATCATCCGGCGCTCCGCGATCTTCCCTTCTATCTCGAGACTCCCAACGAGCTTGAAGGATATGCCCGCGAGATAGAAATGCTTAAGGGATGGAGGATCGATCAAGTATGATAGTATTATAAAAAAGATCCCGGTAACTGTATCGTCGCCGGGATTTATATTTACTTTGATAAATAACTTTATATTTGATCATACCTATCTAAAATATAATGTATATCATCTATTATATTTTCAAAATCATATTTTCCATACATAATCACACGATATACATTCAACAATGCAAATGATATACTATACACAACAAATATCAATATAAATATAAAGATACTTATTAATATCAATGTTTTCACATCAGTACCATTTTTAATATAATAATTGAATATGTCTATCAGCATCGGTATTATTACAGTTGTCAATAATCCGCTTAATACTATTTTTTTATTAGATATATCATGATATGCTTTTTTACTTTTTTCTTCTATTCTTGCACATACTCTTTCTAATTGATCCTTTGTTTTATATTCCTTTTCAAATTCCAATTTTAGTTTTCTATAGCGTTCATCTCTTTTTTGCTTTATAGACCAAAATCTATTTTCTCGGCATCTATCACTAATTATCCAAAAAGCAATACATGCTATAAAATCGCCAATAACCAGCGATACCAACAAATCATCAAGATCCAATTTGACTGAGATCAGATCAACTATGTAAAATATTATAGTCATGATCAATATTACCATTAAAATAATTATTGACATCTTTTCTGCAAATGACTTTTGTCCGAAAATATATATTAAATTTTTAATAGGCGTTAATTTATCTTTATTTTTGAACTTTTTATATCTATTAGGGAGATCATACTCTCCTATAATTCCTTTTTTCCATTTATCATATATATAAAACACAGTAAAATCCATGCACTCTCCAATCTATAACATCGCTTCTATTTTCCGCAATATCGCTTCGTCCGCCGGGCAAAACTCGTAAAGACTTGTCTCCTCCTTTGTTATCCACTTTGCGTCAGTATGCTCCAACAATTTTATCCTGCCTTCCGAAATAGACGCATTGAATACCGTCAGATGGATCGTCATATCGCTGTATTCGTGGATCACATCCATAAAGATATCACCTACCGACACAGAGATATCGAGCTCCTCTCTGCACTCACGCATCAGCGCCTCTTCTTTCGTTTCTCCGCTCTCAACTTTTCCGCCGACAAACTCCCACAGCAAAGCGCGAGATTTATTTGCCGGACGCCGGCATATCAAAAATTTATCATCCTGCCTTATCAGCGCTGCCACTACCTCTGTCAATTCTTCATCACTCCTCGTTAAATGTCATATCGCATTTAAAGTTCTATTATAGAATCAAAGACCGCTATGTCTTTTTCGGTCACGCGTATGTCTTTATGATAATGTCCGAAAAACCATTTTTTATAGCAAGTCTGCATCCTCACTTCATCTAAAAATTTTGTCAGTTCATTTTTTTCATATTCGGAAGCTATCATATCTTGTATTGTCTCAGGCGCGGTATGTGTTATGACATAATCTATCTGAAAGTCATGCTCATAAAGGTTTTTCCTTGCAAGATCAAATTCTTTCAGATTTGGCATCTCAGCCCTCCACCAGTTCTTCCCTTCCGTTCTGAATTTCTTGTCATGTGAGCTTGCGCCGCCGAATGTAAAAAAAGTCTGATCCTCTATCTTATATATCCTTCCACGCATCAAATGATAGATCCCGTCACCGATCCTATGGACTTTTTCACCTCCAAGATCCTCTAATGGAAGATCATTCAGGATATCAAAATTTTCATGGTTCCCATCCACAAACAAGGTCGTAAAATTTTTATTTTCTAACCATTTTATCCAATATTTCTCCTCTCTGCTGCCATCCCATACGCCTCCGAAATCTCCGCATATGATCAAATGATCATCCTTTGTCATGCTTTTTTGCTGTGGGAAGCGTTTAGATGAAAGCTTATGGATATCTATGGGAATGTGTGTGTCACCGGTAATAAAGATCATACGCATACCACCATTAATAATATTTCTTGCCGCGCATAGCCGCGTAATTTGTACTCTGCGCGACAGCTTCTTGGATTAAGATCTATGATAGCTCAAGATCCTCCGGGTCGGCAAAATATCCACTGTCGATCAGAACATATTTCAAGCCATACTTCTTGCATTCTTTTAAATTCTCATTGTTTTCCTTGATCAGTTCATCCTTCGATATGTCATTGTCAAGGCGCTTTTCAATCACATCTGCATACTTTTTGATATCGCCAAATTTTTTATTGATATAGTTCTCGGTCATTATAAGACAATAGTATCTGATATGCTTCAAATATCCGATATCAAGATCCTTTTGCCAGTCGAACGGGATATAACAGCCCTCGATAATAAGATCTTGCTCATTCTCTATGACTGTCTTGACTATCTCCTTCAGTATACTCCAAAGATACACTGTGAGTTCCTCATCGTCAAACGGTGTCAGGCTTGTAATCCCGCTTCTTATCGCTCCCATTTTAAGATGATCGATAGACATATACGGATATTTATATTTTTCCAATAATCTCTGTGCAAGCGCTGTTTTTCCCGTATGAGACGCTCCCGCGATCAATATTACCAAACCCATCTTCCCCTTTCACGGCTGTTCATCTCTTTCTCCATTATCTAATGTATCAAAGCAACGCCATTTATATGTTCCACTACTTTGTCTCGCATTACCTTATATCCTTCACAATACCTGCCATATTCCGAAAGATCACACAGACATCAAGCCTTTGACTGTCCATTCACCCGCAAATACCGCAAGCACGCCAAGTATCATGCTTAAGACCGCATATATCACAGCCGCCGCTGTATTGCCGCTGCCGATAAGGTCACCCGTTTCCAGCGCAAAAGACGAAAACGTGGTAAACCCGCCGCAGATCCCCGTTTTTAAAAACAACACCAATTTAGGATCCATCCTGTCGGTCCTGAGCGCAAGCGCGGCAATTGCCCCTATGGCAAACGAGCCGGCCAAATTTATCAAAAATGTATTGACCGGAAAAACACCGCTCTTGTTCATCGGTATAAGACCGATAAGATACCTCAATACCGCTCCGACCGCTCCTCCTACTCCAACTATCATACAATCAATCATTTTTGCACCTCTTCAGAATTTATCAAAATACCCCTCTTCCCGCAGTATCTCAAGCACACGCGCTTCGCGCTCAAGCATGTTCTGATCCTTCGGTCCATGATCGGCAGTTCTGTTCACATCTATAGCCTTGTCCGGCTCTACCCACTCAAGCGTAAACCGCTCATCCGCTTCGTAATCATCCAGAGTCTGTTTGATCCTATCAGGCTCCACATCACATATATAATAATAATTCTCCTGTATCAAATGATCCGCCCGACCGTTGTGAAGCTTCTGTATCCTATGTACATAGCCGAACTCCTTGACCGACTCCGGCACAACAATAAGTCCCGCCTCCTCTGCCGTTTCACGGATCATTGCCTCTTCATTAGTCTCGTTTTCCTCTATTCCGCCGCCCGGAAATTTATAATAATTATACTTGATGCTGTGCACCATCGCTATCTTACCGTCTCTTATGGTTATACACCTCGAAGACGGACGTATATACGCATCCCCGTTTATATCATAATCTTTTGTATCGATCTCAAACAGCAGTCTCATAATATACCTCGTTTCATTCACAATTTAATAATGCTTCAACAGCCCAAGATCACATTTCAGATCAGATCCTTTATCATATGACCATCTGATTCGTCTTTTTCAAATATTTAGCCGGAATAGGTCTATGCAGTTTCCACACAATATTCATCGGAGCGCTTCCATTGCTGCTTACAAAATCGGCATACCCAAGAAAGGTATAATTTTGTGTCAGGCCATACCTGTCTTTTTTATTCTCTCTCACAAACAGCATTATTTTATTGCCAAGAGCTTTATGATTTTTATATCTCTTCCCGGTGGGCGATTCGGGCGTTGTTGTGCTCTGGCTCTGCCAGTGGAACAGTTCACTGTTTATTGAGTAATCATTATACATTGTGGACGGTGAATAATCCTTATCCGATTTATTAAGAGTTATCATAAATATATCCGTCTTTTTATCTGCAAGATATTTTACACCCTCTCGCACAGACGCGGGATTTTTAAGATCCATAGCGATCAGCAGCTGCGCTTTTGAATATGAACAGTACAGATCGAGCGGACAGTCAAACCCATGCTCAACAGGCTCATCGACAAAATCTATACATTCATAATTATATCTCAAAAGATCAATAAGCTCTTTTCTCAGCCGCGGACAACGCTTTATTCTTTCGATCCCTTCTTCAGGCGCACCAAAATCCAATTCATCATTTGTTTTGTTCCATACGGTGTAATTGAACATATTTATCATCCGCTCTTCCGCCCCTGTGAATATATTATCATGCTTGCCATTCAACATACTAATTATAAAACTCAAAAAACGCCTTGAATCTATCAAGCACACTCTCGGGAAAGCCTTTGTAAGCGTTTTCTCAAGCTCTTCATCAAAATCCGGAATAACACCCGCGGCAACACACAGCCTCGAAAAGTTATTGTTTTTGTATATCACTCTCGGATCAAGATGGTAATACGAAAGAAAATCAGCCAGCGTAAGCGGCAGTCCGGAATCCTCTGTAAAAGACGCAATACGTGAGGCTAACACGGATGCGCGGTTGAATGAGCTGCGGATATTTTTATAAATATATTCTTTCGCAAGCTTTTCAAGATATATATAACAGCCTTTCGGCACAGAGCTGAATCCCTCGCTCAATTCTTTTTCAACGCTCTTATTTGTGTTCGAAAGCAAAGAGGCGAACTTATCTTCAAAATTATATTTCTTATTTGCCTGACCAATAAAGTCGAGGACCGTAAGACATTCTTTATTTTCACAAAGTCTCAGTCCTCTGCCGAGTTGCTGCAAAAACACAGTAACGCTTTCCGTTGGCCGTAAAAACAAAACTGTGTTCACCTCGGGGATATCGACACCTTCATTATATATATCGACCACAAATATAAACCTCAGCTCGCCGTTCACCAGCTTGTCCTTGGCGCTTTTTCTTTCCTCAGCGGGCGTTGTTCCGCACAATGCCGCAGACGGTATCCCCGATTCATTGAAAATACCGCTCATGAATTTCGCATGCTCTACCGAAACGCAAAAGCCCAAGCCTTTGACATCGTCAATATCAGTTACATATTTATATACTGATCGTATCACAAGCTCCGCGCGTTTTTTGGCCTCAAGACCGCTCATCGTGTACACGTTTGAAAGCTCGCGCCTGTCGTAGCCTCCTCGCGACCACTTTAATCGGCTCAGATCCACATCATCGGTAACCCCGAAGTATTGGAATGGACAAAGCAGCTTTCTATCGATAGCCTCCGGAAGTCTTATCTCTGCCGCTATCCTGTTATCGAAATATTCCAAAATGCTTTTGCCGTCCATACGCTCCGGTGTAGCGGTAAGTCCAAGCAGTATCTTTGGCTTATAATACGTGAGAAGCTTTTGATATGTCGGCGCTGCCGCATGATGGAATTCGTCCACGATTATGTAATCATAAAAATCCGGCGATGTATTCTCATAAAGCGCCTTTGAATTAAAGGTCTGTATAGATATAAACAGATGATCTATGCTTTCAGCCTTATAATTGCCCACTGAAAGCTCGCCGAAATTAGCATCCTTCAATATCGCTCTAAATGTTGCTATGCTCTGTTCAAGTATTTCCTCACGATGCGCAACAAAAAGGAGCCGGTTGACTTTTCCCGGATTTGCCCTGCGGAAGTTCCTGTAATCAAATGCTGATATGACTGTTTTACCTGTCCCCGTTGCTGCGACAACGAGGTTTTTATAGTGTCCTCTTACCTCTCGTTCCGCGCGAAGCATATCAAGTATCTCCTGCTGATATGAGAATGGATATATATCAAAGAAAAAGTTTTTGTCTTCATGCTCAGAAAAGTTTTTTTCAGCTTTCAAAGCCTGTTTGAGCCTTGGCAGTTCTGCCTCATTATATGTTTCAAACTCAGCTGAATTCCAATAGCTTTCAAAGGTCGAATTAACTTTTCTGATCGTATCGGGCAGATCTTTGGCTGTGACCTTTACATTCCATTCAAGACCGCTTGAAATAGCAGCATTTGAAAGATTGGACGAACCGATATATGCAGTAGTAAATCCGGTATCACGATAGAACACATAAGTTTTGGCATGAAGTCTGGTTCTCTTTGTATCATATGACACTTTGATCTCCGTGCGCGGAAGCGATCTTAGCACCTCTATCGCCTTGGCATCCGTCGCGCCCATATATGAGGTCGTTATGATCCTCAATATTCCCCCTCGCTGAGTGAATCCCTTGAGCTCGTCAATAATAAGTCTGAGACCGCTCCATTTTATAAATGAAACGAGCATATCGATCCTATCCGATGATATGATCTCCTTTTTCAGCTCAGTATACATGCTAGGCTCATGCACCGCGCCGGTAAACAGCGAGCTGCTTGCGATAGATGTTTCAGGCCGGACAAGTTCCGTTTTTCCTTTTACCGCGTATACAGAGTTTTTCTTATTTACGATCGATATAAGCTGCTCCGTATCCTCCTCAATCATATCCGTTCCGCCGATATTCGCCGCAGACAGGATCCTATTGACTAACTCGATCTGGCCCTTGAGCCCTCCGCCCTTTTCTGACACAGCGGCAAGATCCTTCTCGATTATATCTTTCACATATTTTGAAAGTATCCCCGCGGCTTCTGCCTCATCAACAGGCCGCATATGCGGATCGATCTCACTCTTCCGAGCCTCCAGTTCGTCCGATATTCCCTTATTTATTATCTGCTCATATATTCCCGGCTTTAACATCCCGCATTCCTCGTTTCATCTATTGAGTCGTTCTTTTATGATCATATTTTAACATAATCATGCTTAAATTGCAATAGTCGTCAGATCTTCAACTAATTATTTTCTGCATCAATGGGAGTATTTCATTTTGCTGGCAACACCACTTGAAATTCGTTCATATATATGCTATTATAATGTCAAGATAAATTTATAGAATGGATACGAAACAACAAAGGAGGTCTTGAATGTTTATCATAGAAACGTATATCAGTGATTTAATTGCCGGGTGCCGGAACACGTTCGATGACAGACTGCTCTATGTGGGACTGCAGGGCAGCTATCTTCGAGACGAAGCAACGGAGTCAAGCGATATTGATATCATGGTGGTGATTGACGGACTTTCCGTCGCCGATCTGGGCTCTTACCGTAATATTCTTAAAAGAATCGGATATTTCGACAAGTCATGCGGTTTTATCTGCGGCAAAAATGATCTGCTGAATTGGAATCCGCTTGAGATATGCCATCTCCTGCACACGACAAAAGACTATTACGGGACCCTTTCAGAACTCGTTCCAT
Organism: uncultured Clostridia bacterium; assembly: GCA_904395315.1. Classification (GTDB taxonomy): domain Bacteria; phylum Bacillota; class Clostridia; order UBA1381; family UBA1381; genus Ornithomonoglobus. The sequence goes on along the minus strand of CAJFNT010000167.1, from coordinate 2,516 downwards.
CATACACACGCGAGGATGAACGCAATTATGTGAAATTAAGCCTTAACAATCTTTATCATGAGCTTTGTCACAGATATATCCATTCCGACAGAGAAACCAACATAGCAATGCTGCCCATGACCTGTAAATCCGTGTTTTTCATCATGCAGAATATTTATTATTTGGAAAGCGGTAATTTTGTGCTTACAAAGAATGAGCTGCTTGGAAAGCTGCATGGGGATAATAAAAAGATATTGGAAATGGCACTGTCTTTAAAATCAACTGAAGATTATGATCTTGACAAAGTGTTTGCGGCATTGTTTGAATGGTGCCGGGAGATGCTTGAAGCGTTATCTGCTGAGGTGGGCGAAGCAAGCTCATGAACATATACATATTCCGCGGCAAGTCCGCGACCGGCAAGACAACTTTATCAAACATACTAAGCAGAAATATAAACGTTCCCGTATTGCGTAAGGATGATATATTTGATGAGCTACATAAGCATGAAAAGGATATTTCTGTTCTAAACGCCGCGAGCTATGACATTCTTGCACGGCAGATACAGACCTGTATCGATAACGGCGCCGATATTATCGTTGATATTGCGCTGCAGCACACGCCGTCTTTGAATATATTTTTAAATAAAATAGATTTCAAAAACAGCGCTGTCTACAGATTTTTCTGTGACTGTAGCGATTATGAAATATGGCTCGACAGATGGCGTAAACGGTTAAAATCTCCCCTGCCTAATCAATATTTTAAAAGTATTAATGAGATCAAGGAACATTACGGCAGATGTGAAATTGCACCTCTGCAAGATGAGATCATATTGGACAGCGTTCTGCCGATCAATAAATTGACAAATAAAATAATGAGGTGTATCCATGGCTAAATTTGCAGGTATACAATGGCTTTTCTTTGACATAGGCTCAACACTTGTAGACGAGAGTAAGGCATATGAGCATAGGATCAGGGACACCATAAAGAACAGTGATATTTCTTATGAACAATTTTGCAATACAATGACCCATTTTGCAAAACAAGGTCTTAATGCCTACAACGAAGCCGTACACCTCTTTGGAGTTAACAGAACTCCATGGCACAGTGAGGATGAATTTGTATACCCGGAAACCGTTTCTGTTTTGGATACATTATCAAAACGGTATAAAATCGGTATTATTGCGAATCAATTGCCGGGAACACAGGAACGTCTCAACAAAATGCGGATCGGTGAATATATCTGTCTGACGGTCTCATCCGCAGAAGCAGGCATTGCCAAACCCGATCCGGCAATATTCCGACTGGCACTCGCACAGGCGAACTGTGCCGCTAAAAATTCAGTCATGATAGGCGATAGATTGGATAACGATATTATTCCGGCAAAACAGTTAGGCATGCACACAATATGGGTAAGACAGGGTTTTGGCGGTATGGCAGAAATAAAAAATGCTGAAAACATAGCTGATCACACAGTGAAAAGCATCGGAGATATACTCTCATATTTGTAAGATAAAGCAGAGCAGCAAGCGCGGCCACACTTACTGTGCTTGCTACTCTGCTGAATTACCCATATCGTCGCTTACTTGACTCCAATAAGTCATGCCTGCATATAGGAACACCACAGCAGCTCAACGGCCTTGAACCCGCATTCCCTCAAAAGCTTTTTATGCTCATTTATCGTGATAGGGAAATAATCCTTGCCGTACCTTAAAATATGCGCATTGATCTCCGATTCTGTTCTGCCATGCTCTTTCTGATACTTCATCCATCGTTTTAGACTTAACTCTGTTCCGAACTCTGTATCAGGAGTAAAATTCTCGAACGTTATAAATATGCCGTTCGGTCTTAATTGTTCTCTTTTGTAAAGCCGCAGTCATACATCGTTATTGCTCCTTTCATATTTATCTGTCCCTATACCCATTTCTATTATCATATCAGCAATTCCGTCTATGCTCATATAATCGGTATTGAGCTTTTGTGTATTCAGCCCTGTATAAAGCGGCAGTCGTTTTATGCTTCACTCAACCACATCGGCTGTACGTAGACCATTTGCAACATCACGCTTAAGCTGGGTGCAAAGTATTTCGGAACTGCACATGAGCGAGATCGACCTTATATCACATTTTTCACTATCGATATTTTTTATGATATTGTCTATGATAGACTGCTCATGCATTACCCAGCAGAATATGATATTATCATAAGACGAGCAACGTATGAACTAATCGAGCAGAAAACAAATATTTTGCATCACCATCTGCTTCTTCTGTTACCCGGAAAGGATGCGCATCCCAGCATCAGTCATCGTCAAGAAACATGCTGTTTTTTAATTTTGATTTCAGCCTTTGGCACACGGAAATCTTGCCGACGCCCATCGTGCCTCCTATCAGATACAAGTTTTTCATTCTATTTTCCAATTTCCAAAATTTATCCGATGCCAAGCCTTCTCCGCTCAACAATTCTATATATCCCTTATTAAGCTTATCCATATATGCTTCTTGCCAACCTGCAATACGACTTTTGAACAGCTTCCAATC
>CAJFNT010000166.1 GCA_904395315.1 uncultured Clostridia bacterium | reverse complement strand
GGCGTTTATAGGTCCTTCGGGATGCGGTAAGTCAACTCTTCTTAAATCACTCAACCGTATGAACGATCTTGTTGAAGGCTGCAAGATAACAGGCGACATAAAGCTCGACGGAACTGACATCTACGGCCAGATCGACGTTAACAACCTCCGCAAAAGGGTCGGAATGGTGTTCCAGAAGCCGAACCCCTTCCCCATGAGCATCTATGACAACATCGCATATGGTCCGAGAACTCACGGCATACGTTCAAAGTCGAAGCTTGACGAGATCGTAGAGACTTCGCTTAAGAATGCAGCTATTTGGGATGAGGTAAAGGACAGACTTAAGAAAAGCGCGCTCTCAATGTCCGGCGGACAGCAGCAGAGACTCTGCATAGCAAGAGCTATGGCGGTTGAACCGGAAGTTCTCCTCATGGATGAACCTACATCAGCACTTGATCCTATCTCAACATCTAAGATCGAGGATCTCGTAATCGAACTCAAAGACAAATTCACTATTGTTATGGTAACCCATAACATGCAGCAGGCAACGCGTGTTTCAGACAGGACCGCATTCTTCCTGCTCGGAGAAGTTGTCGAGTACGATAACACAGAAAAATTATTTAGTGTTCCGAGCGATAAACGTACAGAAGACTATATCACCGGTAGATTTGGTTGATTCGGGTATTTTGAGCTTGACCTTGCCGCGGATCCCGCGTAAGGTTTGAGGGGGTCTGTATGCAGACAGAAAATCAAATATAGAAAGGGAATTCGGAAATGAGAAATAAATTTGACGAACAGTTGAGCCAGCTCAACACAAAATTGACTGAAATGTGCTCTTCCATCGAACAGGCGATAAGCGGAGCCGTTACGGCAATAACGAAAAACAACAAAGAACTCGCACATGAAGTTATCGAGCTTAATGTGGACATCCATGAAAGAGAGCGCGATATCGAAGGGCTCTGCATGAGGCTTCTTCTTCAGCAGCAGCCTGTCGCAAGAGACCTGAGAACTATATCTGCCGCTCTTAAGATGATAACAGACATGCGCCGTATAGGAACTCAGGCGGCAGACATATGCGAGATATATCTTGAGTCCGAATACAATCTTGCCGAAAGCATGCCCGGCCTCATCAGGGAAATGACTATCGAAACTATAGGCATGGTAAACAAGAGTATAGACGCCTTTATCAAGAAAGATCTCAATCTCGCTATTGAGGTAGGCAAAACAGACGCAAAAGTCGATGAACTCTTCCTCGAAGTCAAGAATATGCTTATCGAAGCGATAAAGACGAACAGCGATGGAAGCGATCAGTCAATAGATATACTCATGATCGCAAAATATCTTGAAAAAATCGGCGACCACGCTAATAATATAGCAGAATGGGTCGCATTCTCGATAACCGGCGAGCACAGAGAATAATTCTTCTCGCCGCACTCCTACATTCCTGCAAAAAGCACCGTTTGAAACGGTGCTTTTTGTTATATATTATTTAACTATCAAGCCATTCTCTCTGAAGAGTCTATAAAGGCTCTGATCAAACCCAAACTCTTCGATTATAGATTCCGCTTCCGACAGCATACGCTTTTTCGTTCCGTCAGATATATTTGATCTAACAGCCCTTATCAATATATTTTTCGGGGTATGTGACAGATCCACAAATTCAAGAAGCTGAGTCTTATAACCGGCATATTGCAGAAGATTTCCGCGTATCGCATCAGTCATGAGCGCAGCCGCTCTTTCCTTTATTATGCCGTAGCGAGTAAGGATGGACAATCTTTCGCTCTTCATCTGAGCGTTCAACTCGTGCTGACAGCAAGGCACAGAAAATATCATCTCCGCTCCCCAGCTCACCGCATTGTAAAGAGCATAGTCGGTAGCAGTATCACATGCATGCAGCGAGATCACCATATCAGGCTTTTCCGTGCATTTGTAACCGTTTATATCCCCTACTTCGAATGTAAGTCCGTCATAGCCGTACCGCTTGGCAGCCGCGCTGCATTCCGCTATAACATCCTCCTTAAGATCGAGCCCTGTGATATGCGCGTATCCCCATTATCTCGGTAAGATAATAGTACACGACAAACGTCAGATATGATTTTCCGCATCCAAAATCAATAATATTTATACTTTTTCGTTCTCTGCCCTTCAACTCGTCATTTATAAGTTCAATAAATCTATTTATCTGTCTGAACTTATCATACATCGTGCGAACGACCTTGCCTTCCTTAGTGAATATCCCCATATCCACCAAGGGCGGAACTGATGTTCCTTCTTCAATGATATATTTTTTCTTTTTATTATGAGTATTGGCGATCTTTATATTGGGCACTTCACTTTTTTTTCTGTATGATACATGTCCTTTTTTAGATATGAGTATGATATGCTCTGCCCCATCTGTCCAGATATTTATCTGACCATAATGAGCAGCCTCATCAATGAATTCATTATACAGCTCTTCGTTCGATACCGACGACCGAAATGCCTGTTTTTGAGTGAATTTTTCTACCGAGTACGAGTCACCGCCTCTTGAATAACATATTTTCTTATATTCAGCATCCTTTGACGGCTTGCTGAAAACTGCCTTCAGCGGCTCAGATGATACTATCTGCTTCAGGATCTCACTAAGTTCCATATCTCATTCCTCCGCTTTTATTATTCAACACAGATCTTATCGCGGATGGCATCAAGTTTCTTTTCTCCTATACCGCTTACAAGTGTCAATTCCTCTATTGATTCAAAATTCCCGTTGGCATTTCTGTAATCGATTATCTTTTGGGCAGTGCTTTCCCCTATTCCATCCAATTTATCAAGAAGTTCGATATCGGCTGTGTTTATATTTATCTTCCCATCAACTACCTGTTCATCAGCAGCCTCTTCAGTACTCTCAGCCAAAACTTCCTGACTCACTGTCTCTGTCTCTGGCACATCATTTTCTTCAGACGGCTCCTCGCTCTGAACATCTGAAAGAGTCTCAACGACAAACCTTTCCGTATGGATACTTTCAAACAACATTCCAAGACCAAAAGCCGCCGCTGCAATAACCAACGCCGAAACCAATCCCGCTTTTCCGCTGAGTTTAATCTTCATTTCTTGTTTCCTCCCGCTTTTCGGAATATCTTTTTACAAAATCAGCGTCTTCTTCTGTTATCCACGCCTTTTTGAGCATGTCAGGTCTTTTTTCATATGTTGCTATAAGCGATTGTTCATGCTTCCATTTATCAATAAGCGCGTGATTTCCTGACATCAACACATCCGGCACCTTTTTCCCATGCCATTCATAAGGTCTTGTATACTGCGGATGTTCCAGCAATCCCTTGAAGTGTGATTCATTTTCATATGATCCGCTCCCGGCAAGCACTCCCGGTATCAATCTTGACACAGTATCTATTACCGCCATTGCCGGTATCTCGCCTCCGGTAAGCACAAAATCTCCTATTGAGATCTCAGCATCCACTATTTCATCAAGCACTCTCTGATCGATCCCTTCATAGTGACCGCAGAGAATAACTATATGATCAAGTTTAGCCAATTTCACAGCCGTATCCTGTGTAAAAACACTTCCCTGAGGCGACATATATACCGTATAAGGTTTATAGCTAAGCCCACCGGCAATGCTCATATAAGCCTTGTATACCGGTTCCGGAGACATCAACATGCCGCCGCCTCCGCTGTAAGGATAATCATCCACTTTTCTGTGCTTATTCTTTGTGTAATCCCTTATATCCGTAAAATGTATATCGATTATGCCGGCCCTGCGCGCTCTGCCTATTATCGAGTCGCCAAGCACAGCCTCCAACATCCCCGGAAAAAGCGTAAGAACATCAAACCTCATCATCAAGCCCTTCCATCAAATGCACAGTGACCGTTCCTCCGTCAATATCTATCTCTTTTACCACATCATCGATGACGGGCAGCAGCAGATTCTTTTTTCCCTCTCTCTTCACATCATAAATATCATTTGCGCCTGTATTGAACACGTCTGAGATCACGCCTATCTCAACGCCATCCTCTGACACCACCTTGAGTCCTATGAGATCCACAATATAATGCACGCCCTCCGGAAGCTCTCCGAGTTCATCACGGTCAGCGTAAAGGACCTTATTCTTAAACTGTTCAACATCGTTTATATCATCAAATTCTTCGAATTTTGCTATGATATTGTTCTTTTGATATCTTATTCTCTGCACTGTCAATCTTTTCGTCTCAGATCTTGTCTCTATATATACATGCTCTAACGTCTCAAAATCCTCGGGACTGTCCATCCATACGATAACTTTTACATCGCCCCTTAGACCATGCGTATTTACTATCTTTCCCACTTCAATATAATTGCTGTCCACAGCACCTCAGCTCCTTTCACATTGCAAAGATCTCTATATAATCAAAACGGCTGTCCCATTACAGAACAGCCTTTCAATTTAGTCTTATACTATATCAACCGAAACCTTCTTATTTTCACG